>VGOP01000004.1 GCA_016875875.1 Chloroflexota bacterium
GTTTAACCGGGTAAGACCGCAAGTAGATAACTTGCTTGATAGGCGGCATGTGTAAGCAGGGTAACCTGTTGAGCTGAGCCGTACTAATGGTCGAGGTCTTTGACCTACATCAGGCTGAGCACAAAACTATTCACTACCCCCACAAGAATCTACGATTTTTGTGGGTATGCGACGCGGGGTGGAGCAGTGGTAGCTCGTCGGGCTCATAACCCGAAGGTCGTTGGTTCAAATCCAACCCCCGCTACCAACTCTTTGCAAAAGTTTGCAAATCGTAGCTAATTTTTCACCTGTTTTGTTCAGCCAGAACTTTCTCAAGTATACCTGTTATATCCTTGGAATCGAAGGGTTTGATTAGATACGGTCTCCCTGTTGAAGCAAGGAAATCATGGGTATCTGCTGTCATGACATCACCCGTGATGAACACGACCCTTTTTACCGAATTGGGATGTTTCTTTTTAATTGCCTCGTACAATTCCCTGCCACTCATCCCGGGCATTTTAAGGTCAAACAATAGCAGGTCGTAGACATTATTTGCCAGCTTATCCAAGGCATCCTTGCCATTGGATACGGCCTGCACCTGATAACCACTGGCTGAAAGATTTCGTGTCAGGACAGCGCGAATTGATGACTCATCTTCTGCAATCAGTATCTTACCCGTCATCTTACGCCGTGGGCGGCGACTCTTTTTCTTTGCAGGTTTCTCCTCTCTTATTACCGCTTGTTCTCCAGTTGCTATCGGCAACTCGATGATAAAGGTAGTTCCTTTACCCGGAGTGCTTTCGGCGTATATATTGCCACCGTGCTCAGTTATGATACCATGACAGACGCTTAAGCCCAGTCCGGAGCCACTACCCTCCGGCTTGGTGGTGAAAAACGGGTCAAATATTTTGATAATACTCTCCGGAGAAATCCCTGGGCCATTGTCAGTGATGGATATGCTTACACAGTCCTCGACAACATCTGTGGTCACCGTAATCTTGCCTCTACGTTTGGTCTCAGCTATAGCTTGCTGGGCATTAGCTATGATGTTCAATATGACCTGCTGGAGCTGATTATAATCAGCTAATATCAATGGTATGTCGGCTGCTAACTTAGCAGAAAGCCCGATATTGCTTGTCCTCAGCTTGTAGGCTTCCAATTCCAGAGTCCGCTCTATAAGTTCGTTTATGTCCACAAGGCTCTTTTCCGGCTTATACTGGCGGGCGAAGCGCAGCAGGTTCTGGACTATCCTGACCGTCCTCTGGCTTTCTTCGTAAATCTTCTGCAGGTCTTCCTTAATATTCTGGGGAACATCCTGCCTATCTGCCAGGAGTTGAGCATAACCTATTATGCCGGTGAGTGGATTATTTACCTCATGAGCCACACCGGCCACCAATTCGCCGACTGAAGCCAGCTTTGCGTTCACAAGTGCTTGTTGCTCCGCCTTTTTGCGCTCGGTGATGTCAGTCAGAAAGTTCAATGTAGCTGGTTTCCCCTCCCAGATTATGGAGACGGCGTTGATTTCCGCCCACTTGGTATTGCCTTCTTTATCGATAATCCTGAAGGGATAGATTTGAGGAAATACCTCACCTTGCAGCCTTCTCAGATATCGGTCAACCACCATATCCCGGTCATCGGGGTGTATAATATCGGCAAAAGGTACAGAGGCCAGTTCCTTTATTGAATAGCCGCTCAGTTCAGCAGTCTTGGGATTGGCGAACTTAAGTATACCGTCTTGAGCCACAATAATCGCCTCGTTCGCGTTTTCTACCAAAATGCGATATCTCTCTTCTGATTCCTGCAGCGTTGCCTCCGCTAATTTGCGCTCGGTGATGTCTTTAACTATTGCAAAGTAACCTATTACATTCCCTTCCTTATCTTTTACCCAAGAGGGGCTCACAATCACCGGAAAGCGCTGGCCGTTTTTTCTCATGAAAGTCAATTCGACATCTGCGAAGTCGCCTGCAAGAGTATTCTGGAAAGCCCTATCTATTTCTTCGTGTTTTTCTGGTGGCCAATAGGGGTGGGGTGGTCCAACTCCAACAAGCTCATCTTTTGGAAAGCCAGTCATCTCACACATGGCGTAGTTAACATTAATGTGAACGCCGTTGCTATCCAATACAGAGACACCATCTCTCGCCGAAGTGATGAGGCTCTCTGCGAACTCCTTTGCCTCCCTTAGCTCATCCTCCATCTGCTTGCGCTCGATGGCATAGCTTATAGCACGCCATAGTGCCAGACCACTTAGCAGCCTTTTGACTAAATAGTCCTGAGCGCCATGGCGCACTGCCTCAATGCCGACTCCCTCGTCATCAAGACCGGTAAGCACCACAATGGGTATACCTTTTATCCGAGTGAATGTTTTGTGGAGCGTGTCCAGCCCTTGGCTGTCTGGAAGACCAAGGTCCAGCAAGATAACATTGGGCTGCTGTTTAGCCACACACTCCAAACCTGTTGATAGCTGACCTACAGACTGGAGTTCCCAGGAGGCATCGGGCACCCCAGCTAGCATCTCCCGTATAAGGCGGATATCTCCAGGATTGTCTTCAATCAATAGTATCTTGATGGGCTGCGTACTCTTTTTAGTCGCTGCTATCATTTTTTCACCCCTCCTGACCGCCTATGCCGACTGTAGGCTATTACTGGTAGCTCAATAATTAGATTGGCTCCTTTACCCGGCTCGCTTTCAGCCCATATCTTGCCTTTGTGCTCGGTTATTATACCGTAACAGGCACTCAAGCCGAGTCCTGTTCCTTGACCCACCTCTCTGGTGGTAAAGAAGGGGTCGAATACGCGCTCCAGGTTTTTCTTAGGTATGCCCGGACCATTGTCTTTGAAGGATATACGGATGACATTATCTGCGTGCCCTGTTTTAATTAACAGTTTTCCACTATCACGGGCTGATTGCATTGCTGACTGGGCATTCATAATTAAGTTGAGAAATACCTGCTGGAGTTGACCTGGGTCGGCGATGGTCATGGGTAAGTCACCAGCAAGCTGTAGGCTAACTTTTATATTGTTGGCTGCCAGGGCATAGGCTTGTAGGTCGAGTGAGTTACGTATAAGTTCGTTAATATTGACGTATCTTTGCTCCGGTCTGGTCTGACGGGCGAAGGCGAGCAGTTTTTTTACAATGCCGGCTACCCGTTGAGCGCCTTCATTGATAATCTCTATATCGTGCCTAATATCCTCAGGTATATCTTCTCTGGCTAAAAGCAACTGCGCATAGCCGATAACGCCGGTCAGTGGGTTATTTATCTCATGGGCAACGCCAGAAGCCAGCTCGCCGATAGAAGCCAGGCGACTGGCAAGCTGAGCCTTCTGCTCGATTTTCCCTTTTTCCACTTCCATGCGTTTGCGCTCAATGGCGTAGCGCATAACGCGCCGCAGCAGCCTGACGTTTATATCGTCTTTTAATAGATAATCCTGAGCGCCCTTATGTACTGCCTCGCTGGCAATCGCCTCATCATCGAGTCCGGTAAGCACCACAATCGGCACTGTAGTTGTCTTGGAGCATATCTTGTCGAGTGTTTCCAGCCCCTGACTGTCAGGAAGGCCAAGGTCTAGCAAGATGATGTCAGGCTGTTGTTTAGCCACACACTCTAAACCTGTTGATAACTGACCTACAGACTCAAGCTCCCAGGAGGCATCGGGCATCTCGGCCAGCATCTCACGTATCAGGCGGACATCCCCCGTGTTGTCTTCTATTAGCAGTATTTTTCTTGGCTTATGGCTCATTTTCCCTTTGACTCTTTGGGTGGCAGTTTGACGATGGCCAGCCAGAAGTCTTCTATGGCTCTCACCACCTCGATGAAGCGGTCGAGGTCGAGTGGCTTGGTGATGTAGCAGTTGGCGTGTAGGTCATAGGTCTTGATGATGTCCTCCTCTGTTTTCGACACGGTCAGTATGACCACAGGGATGCGCCTCAGGGCATGGTCCTCTTTGATTTCAGCCAGCACCTCCCGGCCGTCTTTCTTGGGCAAGTTCAAATCAAGCAGGATGAGGTCAGGTCGGGCGGCATCGACGTACTTGCCTTCTCGCCGCAGAAAAGCCATTGCCTCCACACCATCGTTGACTACGTGGAGGCTGTTTAGCACCTTGCCGTCCTTTAGGGCTTCCTGTGTCAGGCGCACATCACCGGGGTTGTCCTCCACCAGTAGAATCTCGATAGGTTTGCCGCTTTTTCCTGTCATTACTGTTTATCTCCTTTCATTTCATTCGTCGCTCGTTGTCAGTCGCTCGTCGCTCGTTGCTCGTCGCTGGTCGAAGTTTATTGATGAGCGAAGCATGCGAGCCTCGCATCCTTCGTCATTGCGAGCGAAGCGTGGCAATCTCACAACTCCGGCCATAGGTCTTTCCACTCGCTGCTCATACTGTTGATCAGGTCCATTTTCTTCTGCCTCGACCCTGCCTTTATCTGCTTCTCTCTCAAAATAGCACCTTCAATAGCGTCAAATACTTCGTAGTATACCAACTTGGTTACGTTGTACCGCTTGGTGAAACCATCAATTAATTTCTCCCTATGCTCGTGAACCCGTTTCCTCAAGTCGCTGGTGATGCCCGTGTACAGTACTCTGTCGTCTATGTTTGTCATTATGTATACGTAGTAATTTTTACTCATGCCACCAAACGATAAGAGATTGCCACGTCGCCTGTGGCTCCTCGCAATGACAGGGCGAAGGCTGCCTGATTCCTTTTTGCCACACCTTCAAACCCCTATAGTCTTTTACTTTCATATCACGTCCTCTCACGAGCTACGAGCGACGAGTCCCGAATCCCGAGCGACACTTCTTTCGCCTTTCGCCTGAAGCGTAAAATAAAACGTGCTCCCTTTGTCCGGCTCTGACTCTATCCAGATGCGCCCGCCATGACGTTCCACAATCCTCTTGGCGATGGCAAGACCAGTGCCAGTACCGGTATACCCTTCACCATGCAGACGCTGAAAGATAATGAAAATACGGTCGAAATACTGTGGGTCGATGCCTATGCCATTGTCCTTTATCGAGAAGACCCATTTGTCTACATTTGTCTTGGCGGAGACGTGCACACGCGGCAGTCTCTTACCATGAAACTTGATGGCATTGCCGATGAGATTTTGGAATAGTTGCACCAGTTGTCCTTCATCTGCTATCACCGTGGGCAACGGGTCATGGCTCACTTTGGCTTTGTTCTCTTTGATAACCACGCTCAGATTAGCAATCGCAGCATCGAATACTGCCTCGCAGTCTGTGGGCTCAAGTGGCTTGCCGCGGGTGCCTACGCGAGAATAGGCTAGCAGGTCATTTATCAGGTTTTGCATCCGTTTGGCTCCGTCCACGGCATATCCGATAAATTCGTGGGCATCATCATCCAGCTTGTCCTTGTAGCGCTTTTCCAGCAGCTGAGTGTAGCTTGACACCATGCGCAGCGGCTCCTGAAGGTCGTGAGAGGCGACATAGGCAAACCGCTCCAGCTCGGTATTGGAGCGCTCAAGTTCTGTCATTGCTTTCCTCAAGTCTTCCTCTTTGCGCATGATCTCTGTAATATCCTTAAACGTCGCTATTATAGTGGCGGGGTTGCCCTCGGCATTTTTGACAAACGACATAGCGGAAGCTACAGGGACATTAGAGCCGTCCTTTTTGATGATACTGAAGGTGCTTGGGGGTGTGGTTTTTCCCTCCATGGCAGTAGCAAACACTGCCGCCATCTCTTCCAGGTCTTCAGGTTTAATCATCTTCAGCAGCAAGTCAGCGGCGTTTCCTCTCACAAGCTCACTCTCGCTATAGCCCGTCATCGCTTGGAATGGCGGATTAACTGCTGTTATTCCACCTGTCATGTCCAATGCAATAAGGCCATCGCCCATGGCGTCGACAATTGCCGCCCTTTCAGCTAGTACACTGGTTCGTTCCTCCTCGGCCTTCTTGCGGGCTCTCTCCTGCCTATCTCTCTCCAATCTGGCACCCAGAATAGGCCCTATTTGGTTACCCAAGGTTTCCAAAAACTGGACGTCCTCCTCGCTATAGTCGGTCGTCTTGTTTGCAATCTGGATAAGCCCAATGGCCTCTCCTTGATATATTACGGGCATGGAAATATACCTGGTAATAGGAATGTGGCCTTCTGGCGTACGTGTAGAGCGCTCATTTGTATAGTTTGTCTTTTTCTCTCTAATAGCCCGCGGCCATGAGCTATCCCCCCATGTCTCGCGGGGAAATACGAAGTCCTTCTGGGGTACCTGACACTGATCCCAGATGCCTCTGGTCATAGAGGGGGCGACAAGGGCTCCATCCTCTCTGATATACCCGAAAACCCCGTACTTGCTCTCCATAACTTGGAGAACGATCTGTAATACCTCCCCGTACATTTCATCGTCTGGGACGGCGAGGAAGACATTGGCAATCTGATGCCTTATGGCTAACTCCCGCTGCGACTGAATTAGCGCCTCCTCCATTCGCTTGCGCTCGGTGACATCACTGAACACGCCGTGCACCCCGATCACGCGGTCTTCAACGAAGATGGGTTTGTTGGAATTGCGCAGCCAGCGCATTTCGCCGGACTTGGTAAAAAAGCGAAGCTCATCAACCATAGCCTGACCAGAAAGGGTGCGCTGAAAAGTGTCAAAGGCGTGTGCCAGATCTTCCGGGTGTAGAAACTCGGCAAAGGTACGTCCCATGAGCTCTGAGGCGCTGTACCCCGTCATAGACTCTACGGCCGGGCTGAGATAGGTCAGCGCTCCGTTCTGGTCAACAGCGAAGACGACATCGGGTAAGTCCTCTACTAAGTCACGATATTTCTCCTCGCTTTCAAGCAATGCCTCTTCTGTCCACTTGCGCTCGGTGATGTCGCTGCAGGCGCCGATCATCTTGTAGGGTTGACCATTATCATCTCGCAGCGCCATACCCTGGTCTGTCCAGTAAAGGTAGGCGCCGTCCTTGCGCATGATACGATATTCTTCGTTGTAGGGCGTGCCTTTCTTCAGGTGGCCGTCCAGCGTGGCATTGACGCGGTCGACGTCGTCGGGGTGGATGGCCTTCTCCCAGGCATCTAGGATGCGGGGGAATTCACCTGTCTCATAGCCCAGTATCTCATCGATTCTGCCGTACCACTCCAGCCTTCCGCTGGGTATATCCCAGTCCCAGATGAGGTCACTGGCGCTGGCAGCAGCAACACGGAACCTCTCCTCGGATTCACGCAGTTCCTGTGTCCGCTCCTCGACCTTCTGCTCCAGTTCTGTGGCGTACTGGCGCAGTTGTGCTTCTTTGTCAGCCAGGGAAGCCGCCATTCGGTTGAACTCGGCGGCAAGTTGCCCGATTTCATCACCCGTCTTCATCTTAATGCGCTGAGTAAGGTCTCCGGCACCGAATGCCTCGACTGCTCTGGTGAGCCGGTCAAGTGGCACCGTAGTCTGTCGCGCCAGCACGACACCGACTATTCCAAGGAGAAAGATCGCGACTACGATTGTCAGCGCCATGTTTTGTGCCATCTGGTTAATCGGCGCAAAGGCCGTCTTGGTGGGTGTAACATAAACCACCGCCCATCCGGTGTCAGGCAACTGCATATAGGCTCCCAGTCTCTCATCCCGTTCTATTGAGTTGAAGTACTCTAGTGCGCCCTCTTTCCCTGCTAAGGCCAGGCTTACCGGTGGCAACGAGCTGAAGTCGGTCTGCTCTTTCACATACAAGGGGTGGGCTGTATCGGCGATAATCAGCCCTCGGCCGTCCGTGATGTAGCCCCACGACAACGGCGTCTCATCTTTCCAGGCACTTACGCCAACCTGGGAAATTTGTTCCAGTGCCAGGTGACCAGCGAGTACACCTGCAATTCGTCCGTCAGTTCCACGTACGGGTACTGCGATAACCACTGTTGGTTCCTGGTCGGCAGGGCAGATGACCAGGTCACTGATAACCGTTTTACCGGTGCTCATCAGCTCTTGATACCAGGCGTTGTAGGCGAGGTTGGTGTGTGACAGCTTGAGCTGTTCTTCATAGGGCTCCATCAGGTATACATCTCCATTGGCACGAAGCAATGAGATATGGCGGACAATCGCGGAATGCCGTAACAAATCGGCGGCGATTTCACGTTTGGTCACAACTGCATCAGCGGGCACACCGTGGAGCGATGGGTCGATAAGCGTATCTGAGAGGGGCACCGACATCTGAGGCATGTCAGCTATCATCTCCAGTTGTGAACGAGCACCCTCAAGATATAATCTTACGGCGCTGGCGTAGGTCTGGACATTGTTGATGTTAGCCGCAATCGTCTGGTCACGCAGCATATTACGGCCTATGAAATAGCCAGTCAGCCCTCCGACCAAGCCGGTAAGGATTATGGCCATAACAATCACCAGGGGCAACTTTAGTGCTAGGCTCATGCCACGCATTATCGCCTTCCCTTCTTTTTCCTCTCTAACTGCCGACTGTTGACTGAAGACTGTCGGCAGTCGCTAGTCGATAGTCAGCAGTCATTCAAGACCACTACTGTTATAATCCTAATTATCGCTCTCACTTTTATCTTTTCCCTCCTTATTGACTGTTGACTTTTGACTGTTAACTGCTGACTGTCGCAGATATTTGATAAAGCCATTTATGAGTTTGGCTGTTTCGCTGCTCAGTTCGTGTATCTGCTTGAATTGCCCGTTTGAAATATAGTCTAGGTCTTTGGCTATGTATAGCTGGCTTTGAACTTCAGCCACAGACCCGAGAGCCACGTGCAAAAACTGGATAAACTCCTTATCGGTCTGTCTGGCATAACCTTCAGCGATATTGCTCATTATTGACACAGAAGCTCGCCTTATCTGGTCTTTCAAGCTGTAGTCCTTGGCGAAATTTTCTCGGCATGTCATATTGTAAATCTGCTTTGCCACATCTCTTGCCTTTTGCCACGCCTTTATATCTTCAAACCTCTCAATCGCCGTCATCGTCCTCTACTCCGACTGCCGACTGCTGACTGCCGACTGCCGACTGTCGACTGTTGACGTCACGCATTATCGCTTTTCCTTCAGGACTTCGTTGAGCAGCGTCTCATCGTAAAGCTGGCTTGCCGGGATGGGTGACTTGAGCATGCTGGCGTTTATCATCACGGTCTGCATACTTTCCAGAAGAACCGGGTCGTTGCGTCCATCGGCCGAGAAACGCGGCATATTCATTTTCTTGGCTACCTCCGGACTGAGATTTAACCGTTTCGCCAGTATATCCCGGGCTTTTTCCGGGTTCTGGTCTATCCACTTGACGGCCTGTAACTGGGCGCGCAGGTAGGCTTTGACTACCTCAGGGTTGCTGCGGCAGAAATCAGCGCTGAAGGTGACCATGCTGTTTTCAATACGCTCAAAGGGTGGCCCGCCGATGACCCAGCCCAGTAGTTTGCCATCTTTTCGAAGAAGTGACTGTGTCAGCCACGGTTCTGGCATAAGGGCGGCAGCCACATTACCTCCAGCTACTGCCAGCCCCTGATTGGCGTAGGGGATTTCCACAAACTTGTGACCGGCAACGCCCTCAACTTGCAGACGCCCATTAACGGCTACGCTGGCTGGGCTCTTTATCAGTGGGACAGCGATGTATTGTCCTTTCAAATCTTGCCAGCTATTGATAGAGGAGGCTGCTAAGACACCAGCCAGTGGATGCTCAGGGTCGGCGAAAGCGTTAGCAGCCACAGGCACAATCTTCCCAGGAACCAAACCCTTTTCCGCTGCTGGAAGTACCGACATACTTCCCATGAGGTTGCCGCAGTTTACGGAGCCAGCTACTATTGCGTCGATGAGGGCACCTCCACCTGGGAATGCTTCCTCCTCGAACTGGAGGCCATTCTTAATGGCAAAGCCCTGTTCCTGCATGACAAAATAGGGCAGGGACTCGATTAAGGGAAAGAAGCCGATGCGGAGCTTGAACTGCTGCGCCGGTGACTTAGGCGTGCAGGCAACTAAAACAGCAATCGCCAACACTAGCACCACTGATATCACCGATATACTAGCTATTCTCTTCATCTTTCCCGCTCCTTTCTATCTTTTGACTGCTGACTACTTGAAGCACCTTGTCTTTCATAGCTGAAGGCAAGAAAACGAAGCCCGCAATAAACAACAAGGGGCACGAGACCTCTGCCCAAAATCGGCTCCACAGCTTTCTCGATGCCCCTCATTCTCAAATCTCTCCTCAGCCCTTTATTCCAAAATGTGTGAGATAACCTAGACAAATATCATATTCGTATAATTACATAATATACCCCCCCCAGGCTGTCAACAAATATCGAATATTACTCTCTAATACCTGCATTCAGCACATTCAAAATGTTATCTTAGCGAGTGGCAATTTATGTAGCAAAATCAGCAAGCAGCCAACCCGTCTAGATTTTAGAGTATGAGATGAGTAGCTGCTGCAAAATTGGAGTCAGTTGCCTCTTAGCAAACACGAGTTCGTAAACTGACCCCAATGGCCCACCCTAGGATATTCGAACCAAATCAGGCAAAGGTAAAGGTAGCTCTAAAAGTTCTATATATTAAACAACTTGGGCTACCAAGAAGTAAAGGGAAGCATGAATGCTTCCCTTCTTGTTTATGTATAGCTTGTTGACAACTCATGCTTTCCGTACAGGCCATCTCCAGGCATACCAGACGATGAGGGCAGTAACTACGACTGTTGAGAGATTAAGCAGCAATTGATGAACAGATGGCTGCGCCATGTGAATAGATGGCTGTGCCAACTGCTCAAATAACAGGTGAAAGATGTTGCCAACTGTAAATATTATGCCCAGAATGATATTTGCCCGGCGATTTGCCAAATCCTTCAAAGTCACAGAAAGGAAAGCCATAGTCAAGGGAATCAACCAGGCGAAGAATGCTGAGAATATAAACTCTCCTTCACTTATTTGTATCTTCCCGTCAGCTATTTGCTGAATAACGCCCGGTTCAAATATAGACAGCGCCATGTGCGCCGAATAAGCGACCGCCATAAAAAGCCACAGCACCGCAATCTTTATCTTCAAAGTCAGATATTCCATGGTCTATCGCCCCCTTTCTATTCGTGACTCGAGTCTATCCTTTTCCCTAGTTCGTGTCAACCCTCCCAGCCTTCGTGCTTTTCAAATCCAACCCCCGCTCTTACATAACACTGGAAGTTTTCAGACAACCTGGCTAAGGGACATCGGGCCTTGAAACATGGGCTAGGTATGGCTGGCATGATGAGACTAAGGGCTAGAACTCCAGCTTTTTCCTGGCAAAGAAACGTTCGATGGCACGGTCTAGCCTCTGCCTGACAGGCATGAGGATACCAACGACTACTCCTATTGAGACAAGATGAATATATATCGGTTGCTCACCTAGTAAGTCCCCGAGATACTTGGACAGAAGGTGCTCGGAACAGCTAAATATAAAGATGATAAGCGCCACCAATATTGAGTATATAGTTCCCTTTTTTATGATGACTGTTATATCAAGGAGCCGATGCATTATTATGGCTATGCCAATTAAGGCTGCAGCAATGTCGTTGAGAAGCATACAGGTGGGCATCAACCAAGGAATGTCGATGCCATAAAGTATGACCATTTTTGTCATAGCTAGATGGACTATTAAAAGGCTGATGAAGATATACAGTATATGGCGCTTTTTCAACGGCAATGTTTCCCGCCTGTAAGCGCGGAACAGGTACCAGAGTGCAGATATGCTAAAATAATAGAACATGGGGCCCAATATGAGGTTACCAATAAGGAGACTAGAGTCGGGCCGGTAGATGTTCCCCCAGCTATAGTTGTAAACGCCTATAATCTTGCCGCCCAGGCCAGAGACGCCAAGAATAAAGAGAATGGCAGAAACAACCCAGATAAAAATGGTACGCTTCCTTCTCGGCTGGTTGAGATAGCTACACGTAAAGTGGTAGATGACGGCAAACATAAAATTGAACGGTTGCCAGATTATATTGCCATAGATAACCAGCTCGTTAACATGGCTATTTCTTATCATGGACAGAGCTACGCCGAGGTCCCACAGAGCACACATGAAAAGAAAACCGCTAAAAAGGTAGTGATATTTTTGCCTTCCCCGTGAAAGGACAAGAAACAGCACGAATGCGTTTAAGAGAAAGCCAATAAATGATGTAATAGCGGTGACTAAAACAGTAGTGGAAGGCATTGGACTCTAATACCCAGATTCTACCTTCAAAACTATCGATTCCTTGAGCCTGGATCTCCTACATCAACTACCGTCTGCCATCTTAAGCCTCTAGTTGCTGAATGTCAATACTTGAGCAAAGGTTTCGGTCGGCAAAGCTGGCATTTGCAAAAGGGCGAACTTTAGCGTATAGTAGAAGTGGTGGTTTCAGTTTCGGTTATCACGTACTTAGTTAAATTAACTTAGATTTGTGCAATTTATCCAAGCTCCGGATGACCACAACTCTAGCCAACTATTTATAAGAGAGGAGGCCATCCAATGAGTTTCACAGACAAGTCAATCCTCTGTCCCGATTGCGGGACTACCTTCGCCTTCACTGCTGGGGAACAAGAGTTCTATGCGTCTAAAGGCCTTACCAACGACCCTAAGCGTTGTCCTTCATGCCGACAGGCTAAGAAACAACAGCGCAGCGGTTCACAAGGGGGCTGGGATAGCTACAGCAGCAAGGCCGAACTTAGTAGGGAATACTAGTTTGGCCTTGAGGACATACATAGGCTGGGAGTACCTGGCCTATGTATGTTACACAGCATGTTAATAGAAGGAGGAACAAAACATGAATATCTACGTGGGTAACTTATCATACAATACAACTGAAGAGGAATTGCGAAACGAATTTACAGCTTTTGGAGGAGTCACATCCGTAAGCATCATAAAGGACAAGTATAGCGGTCAATCTAAGGGATTTGCGTTTGTTGAAATGCCGGTATTGTCTGAAGGCCAGGCCGCAATTAAAGGCCTCCATGGGAAGATGCTAAATGACCGAGCACTCACTGTCAATGGAGCCCGTGAACGTTCCGAAAGCAGCGGCAGTAGATCCTATGGCGGCAGCAGGGGCGGAGGGTTTGGCGGCAGCAGGAGCGGAGGGTCTGGCGGAAGAGGCAGACAGAAAAGATACTAAACCGCCTGATCATCGTCTACATGCTTAAGACATGTAGTGTTGATACTTAGCATGCAAATGACCAAAGACGCGGGGCATAGTATAGTGTCAATGGTAGTGGCAAGATAATCGTGCCAAGATGAAGCGCTTTTATTCTTTTTTAATATGAAAGACAACAGTGACATACACTCTGAAGACATCCTCGGCATGAGGCCTGAAGTCGAGTCACTTAGACCTCCCGAGAGCACTTGGTATATTTTCCACGACGAGGAGACAGAAACAGAAGAAGATATTACCGAAATTGCCCCTTCTTGGGAAGGTGAAGAATCTGCTGACCTTGAAGAAGAGTGGGGAGATAAGATAGAAAGAGGAGCCAAGTCTGTGCTTGGGCTTGAAGTAGAGCCTGAGGAGCATATAGTTGATGACCCAGTTCTCATGTATCTCCGCGAGATCGGCAAAGTCTCGCTTCTCACCGCAAACGATGAGAAGGTATTAGCCAGTAAATTAGAAGATGCCAAGTATCTAGAAAGGATTGAAGGTCTTCGCTTTCAGCGCCATGGTAGATATCCCCTAGCGATTAGTACGACAATCTATTTGCTTCGTCATTTACTTGCGGCTCGGCCCATAGTTGATATTCTGGTCAAGCGCTTTGAGATTGCTACGACAGATGGCCTCATCCAGACAATTCGCGATCCCAAACTGCGGGCGGCCATCGACGGAGTAATCGACCCAGAACTAGTGAAAGCTATTACCGAAGCCAATGGCAAAAGCGCCTCAGAAGTCGGGCGGAGTTTGATAGACCTTTCGATAGATAGCCGGCTTTTGCCTTCGGAATTACTGGAGAGCATAGTAGACGGAACCTCTTGGAGTCAGATGGAATCTTTAGCCGCCGAGCCCGTTAATCTTGAATTACTTTCCAAGCTTCGTGCCAAGAGCCAGCAGCTTAAAACCCATTTTAGTGAGGTTAAAAGAACGGCAAGTGAAGCAGAGAAACAGCTTATTGAAGCAAATTTGCGCCTGGTTGTGAGCGTTGCCAAGAAATATGCTGGACACGGAATACCACTTTTGGACCTTATTCAGGAAGGCAACATTGGCCTATTTCGGGCTGTGGACAAATTCCAATACAGGAAAGGTTATAAATTCAGTACTTACGCTCATTGGTGGATTAGGCAAAGTATTACCCGATCTATCGCTGATCAAGCCCGTACTATTCGTATCCCAGTGCACATGGTAGAAATCATCAATAAGCTATTCAAGACCATCCGTTGTCTAGCTCAAGAGTATGGGCGTGAACCGAGTTATGAGGAAATTGGCAGAGCGATGGACATCCCTTCAGAAAAAGTAAGGGAGGTCTTGAAATTATCTAAAATGCCGCTATCTTTAGAGGCTCCTATTGGCGAAGATGGAGATAGCGATCTCGGCGATTTCGTTGAAGATCGATCTACCATACCGCCAGCCGAGGCTGCCTCACGAGAGCTACTTAAGGCGCAACTAAGTAAGGTGCTTTCTGAACTCAGTGACCGGGAGAGAAGGGTTTTACTGCTCAGGTTTGGTTTAGAGGATGATAGACCCCGAACTTTAGAAGAGGTGGGGAAAGAGTTTAACGTGACCCGAGAGCGAATCCGCCAGATCGAGGCTAAGGCATTACGCAAGTTGCGTCATCCCAGCCGTAGCCGGAAACTCAAAGACTACCTGGAGTAAGCTCGCAGGACTTTGCGGTGCACGATTAGTGCGGAGGTAAAGTAGCATACTTTTTGAGGGATAGTTGCCTTCAATTATCTCTAACATAGGCGAGGCTATAACGAACTACAGCACCTATTATTCCCAATCTAGCTCAAAGCCACCATTTGAGGACAGCTTCGAGCAAGCATCTGCCACCGTAGGGTCGTAGAGAACGCCTTTATTTCGTACGATTTCTCGTATTGCCCTTTCCATACCTAAGGCTGGGCGGTAAGGTCGGTGAGAAATCATGGACTCAACAACATCAGCTACACACAAAATCCTGGCTTCCAAAATTATGTCTTCGCCAGAAATACCGTTAGGATAACCGGAGCCATCTAACCTTTCATGGTGCTGAAGTATAGTTTCAGCTACTGGCCAGGGGAAATCCAGATTTTTCAGTACCTCGTAAGCCACCTGAGGATGAGTCTTGATGATGTTCAATTCCTCAGCGCTTAACTTGCCCGGCTTGCTGAGAATATCCCCGGGCACAGCTATTTTCCCGATATCATGGACTACACCTATTATGTGAATGCCATAAACTTGCTTGGCGGGAAGGCCCATCTTTCTGGCAATAGCACAGGCAAGCTGAGCTACCCTGCGCTGGTGACCAGCAGTATAAGGGTCCCTCTTCTCATACAAAGTAGCTATAGCCTCGACCGTTCCGTTAAGCACCTTCAGCAGACTTTCAAGGTTTTGTTCTATCAAGATTTGTGCCTCTTCGAAGCCACATCTCGAAATGAGGTAAGAAGCGACTTCGAGTCATATCGTCAGAAATGGACGGAATATAGGCTTGTCGTCGACAGGCTCGGGGCATGCGAAAATTTACACTCCTAATATAATAAACGATAGGAACAGGCAAAAAGTTTATCCGCTTAAGGGTTACGGCTCAACTGTCCAATATTTCGCTAAGCTTTTGCTCTACAGTTGACGGAAGATTGGCTTCAGACACAGCTCGCCCATCTAAAGACTCACCAGCTACTACCAGGCTTTGCTTCGCCTTGGCTCTAATCTCTTCTTTGTTGCCACAGGCACGTGGACAGCCACACAGAATTACCACTACATCAATATCATCTTCAGATAGAGGCACAAGCTGAAAATATCTTTGCTCCACGACCACCTTGGCTAGATGACGGGCTATCTTGGTCAAATCCACATGAGGATTACAGGAGCCACAATACTTCAGCGCTACCTTAACTTTGCGACTATCCTTTGACACTTCCACTAGCAGACGAGGAGAGGCTGTTCACCAATCTTGGCTAACTTCTCCGCCAAACGTTTTTTGCGCTCAAGGTTAGCCCGCCGCTCAATCATTATTCTCTGTGCTTGGGGTGAACCAGCACCGTGCATGGACTCGACCAGTGCTGTACCGCAAGTCATCGCCTCAAGAAGTCGAATAAGCCGCATCCTAGTCTCGGTAGGCACATCAGCAACACCCTTCATATACTTGTCCACATATTTACCTACCCGCTTGTCTTTCCAATCCATTTCCGACGGTGCCGTTGCCAACATGCCCCCAGTGATATCCTGAGCCAGCCTGGCGATTTCATAAATGTGGCGGGTTACATTCAACTTAGTGACATTTGCCAGGAGAGGGTCAGCCATGTATGAGCCGGCTGGTAAAGCATAACCCTGACAGGAACAGGCTATAGAGCAGCAGTAGAGCGTCTCCGTGAGGTGAACCATCTCCACCAGCTTATCTCTGACATGCGAAGCGCGGTCTGTGCCCTGGACTTGCGACAGGGCATACGTGGCACCAATGAGAGCGTCAGCCAGACCAGTTTTACAACCGCCGTAGTTCTGGCGATGGGCAGTAGCAAACCTCTCCACAAGCTCATAGGCAAACTCGTATTCACCACACATAAAGACGTGCTCCCAGGGAACGAAGGCCTTGTCAAAGACTATTAGAGCCTCACCACCCACAATGCCATATTCCGCATTACCCTGGTCAAGAAAGCAATTGCACTTCCGCGTATCGTTGGTCTGCCGCCCAAAGATATGGATTACCCCCGGAGCATCCACAGGCACATAAAAACAGACAGCATAATCAGCATCTTCCGCCTTCATAGCAGCCGTAGGCATGACCAGATGCCCATGGGAATTGACTGCACCGGTAATGTGGGCTTTGGCACCGCTGACCACAATACCATCCTTCTTCTTTTCCACCACGTGCACATACAGGTCAGGGTCTTTTTGCTGGCTCGGCGACAGACGGCGGTCGCCCTTTACATCGGTCATAGCGCCTGAAATCATCAGGTCTTTAGACTGCACTTCCTTGAGCAAGCTGACCAAACGCTTGTGGTAATCTGTCCCCATCTCCTGGTCTATGTCATAGGTAATAGAATAGACAGAATTAAGCCCATCATGGCCAACACATCTCTGGAAACAGCTACCCGTCTGCTGGCCGAGAGCACGCAGCATCTTCACCTTTTTCACCAGGTCATCGTGGCTATGATGGATGTGAGTATAGCGATTAATTTTCTCTCCAGTGAGATGTGAAGTAGCTGACAACAACTCTTCGAATTCAGGTGCCAATGCCATATCATAGGTCAGTGCTGCCGCATTTACATGCGGCACAAAAGCTGGGTGGTCGGCCACGCTTTCAATCTTCTCACCCAGGTAATATATCTCCGGCTTAAGCTTCCTAAGGCTTTCCCGATATTCTTTTCCTGTCATCATACTCATGTGTCACCTCCAAGAGTTTCTAAAATGAAGTAAACAACTGCCTTATATAGCACCTCGATTTTGAAAAGTCAACCATGCGCGTTAATATTAAGTCAACAGTCGAATATCATACTATATATGTATGCCAACACGCCAAAAAACAATACTTCAGTTGCCCTTGTAACATCAAGCTGAATACCTATACAATGTGACATTGAATATCCGTAAAGGGGGGAATATTTATGGACAGGGTTAAAAACAGCGTCGGTATCTGGGCCTTCGGTCCCAATGCAACCCGCTTCATGCCTTCAGGCTACCATCCAGAGTTAGTACAGGAAAATATGCCGGCTAAAGTACGAAGGGTCATTGATGGACTAGGTGAACTTGTGGATGGCTATGAATTTCACTACCCCGGTGAGGTCAACGAGGGAAATTTGGATGAGGTCATGAAAGCACTTGGCCAAGCTGACCTTTATGCCATTGCCTTAGGCCTGTTCTCCAACCCAAAATACGCCCTGGGTTCATTCATCAACCCCGATAAGCAAATTCGAAAAGAATCAGTAGAGATAGCCAAGAGAGGGGTTTCGCTGGCCGCGACTGTGGGCGCCAAATTTATAATCTGGCCGGGCGGTGAGGGCTACAACTATTCTTTCCAAGTTCTCTACAACAAGGTATGGGACCAGTTCATTTCAGCGATCGTGGAGATAGTGGCCTGGGCAAACGAACACGGAGTCGTGGTGCTGCTGGAACACAAGAATTCCGAACCGGCCATGAGGATACTGATGAGAGATATCGGCATGACCCTGCATGTTATCCACAAGGTCAAGGAGAGGGGTATACCTACCAATAACGTCAAGATAAATATGGACTGGCAGCACCTGATTATGAACGGAGAACCACTGGCTGAATATGCAGCGCTTCTGGCTAAGGAAAACCTCCTTGGGCATCAACATGGGAACTCCGGCTGGGGCGCTTTCGACGATGACAACATGGTGGGTGCTTCGTTCTTTATGCAGACTCTAGACCTAGCAGTGGAACTGCGTCGAGCCGGATACGGTAGAAACGGAGAGCGCATAGGGTTTGACCTTTTCCCCTACACGGAGAACCAGATTGAAGCAGTAAGTCGCAGCATCTACCACTGGGAATTTATTGACTCTATTGCGGCGAAAATCGACGACAAGGCCTTAAGACAAGTACAGGCAACACACGACGCCGTTGCCTCATACGAGATTGTTTTCAAGGCTTTGGGGCTCGACGACAAGTTCATCCAGGCAGTGTATGCAAGCCGCAAAAGGAAATAGAGGCAACAATCATGAAATATGTTCTGGGAATAGACATCGGCACCACAGGGGCAAAAGCTCTCCTTGTCTCTGAGACTGGTAATATAACTGCATCTGCCACTGTAAATTATCCCCTGCTTACTCCCAGGCCGAAATGGACAGAGCAAGCCCCACTAATATGGTGGGAGGCGACCGTTTCCGCAATCCGTACCTGCTTGGAGAAAGGACGCTCGGTCACCAATTCAAAAATCGAAGTGGTTGCCATCGGGCTTACCGGGCAGATGCACGGTTCGGTGTTCTTAGACAATCACGGCAAAGTGCTCCGCCCAGCAATACTATGGAACGACCAGCGTACCGAGTCCCAATGCCGCGAAATCACCGAGACCGTCGGTTTCAATAAATTGATTGAATTAACATTTAATAGAGCCTTGACTGGATTCACAGCCCCTAAGATACTATGGTTACGCCAGAACGAGCCAGAAATCTATGCACGCGTTTCTAATGTGCTGCTGCCAAAAGACTACATAAGATACAGAATGACTGGTGCGTTTGCCACGGAGGTCTCGGATGCATCGGGAACACTTCTCTTCAATGTAGCCGACCGAAGGTGGTCTGAGGAGATGTTAAAGGCATTGGATATACCCCGAGGATGGCTCCCCGACTGTTTCGAGTCACCGGAGATAAACAGCTACATAAGTAAAGAATCATCTAAGACTCTGGGATTAATCAAGGGGACGCCGGTTGTTGGCGGCGGTGGTGACCAGGCAGCAGGTGCTGTTGGTAATGGAATCGTTCGGGAAGGGCTGGCATCATGCGTAATCGGCACAAGCGGGGTTATATTCTGGCATGTAGACAAGCCAGCCTTTGACCCATTGGGGCGACTCCATTCGTTCTGCCACGCTGTGCCCGGCAAGTGGCACCTGATGGGCGTCACACTTTCCGCAGGAGGCGCATTACGCTGGTTCCGCGATGCGCTCTGCCATGACGAAATCAGAGAGGCAAAACTTAAGGGGATGAGTCCTTACGAAATTATCGACCAGAAAGCTGCCAGCGTGCCGGCCGGCTCAGAAGGTCTTGTCTTTCTGCCATACCTCGCCGGCGAGAGGACTCCTTACGCTGATGCCAACGCTCGGGGTGCGTTCCTCGGTCTCTCCCTCAGACACACGAAAGCGCACATGGCAAGGGCAGTCCTGGAAGGGGTTACCATGAGCCTAAAAGACTGCCTCGAACTGGGACGAGAACTCGGGGTCAGTACCACAAAAATCTATCTCTCAGGCGGCGGGGCGAAGAGTGTCTACTGGCAACAGCTAGCAGCAGATATCTTCGAAACTGAAGTGGTTCGAATAGGCGTTGATGAAGGCCCAGCTTATGGCGCCTCAATCTTGGCTGCTGTTGGGGTCGGTTTATTTAAATCCGTTGAAGAGGCCTGTGCTAACCTCATCCACACCGTTGATTCAAAGTCCCCTGATTCCACAAAGTCGCAGATATACCGCTACCTCTATGCGCTCTACCAGCCTCTTCCTAGAACTCTGAAAGACTTTTTCGACCGCGATGCTGCCTTTGTCGAAGGAACGCTTAAGTAAAAGAAAGGGTTGAAACAATGGAACTCTATCGTGATTCCTCCAAAAGCATTGATACCAGAACCAAAGACCTTATTTCCAAAATGACGCTCGATGAGAAGATAGCACAACTCGGTGGTATCTGGAGCTTCGAGATATTAGAGGCCGGGGAATTCTCTCCAAAAATGGCAGTATCACTTATCAAAAATGGCATCGGGCAGATATCCAGACCTGGAGTAGGCACCGCTTTGCCACCCGGGAAAATAGCGGCTTTCACAAATGAAGTTCAAAAATTCCTAATCGAGAAAACCAGACTTGGCATACCAGCCCTAATCCACGAGGAATGCCTGAACGGTTTTATGGCAAAAGAGGCAACTATATTTCCTCAGATAATTGGCATAGCTAGCACATGGGATCCAGAGTTGGTCGAAAGGATGACGGCCATAATCAAAACTCAAATGAGAGCCGTCGGGGTGCATCAGGGGCTTAGCCCCGTTTTAGATGTTGCCAGAGATCCGAGATGGGGAAGAGTTGAAGAAACCTTCGGAGAGGACCCTTGCCTTATAGCAAGGATGGGAACAGCATACGTAAAAGGACTTCAGGGTGATGATTTAACAAAGGGTGTCATCGCCACTTTAAAACATTTCGTCGGCTACGGATTGCCAGAGGGCGGATTGAACTGGGCACCTGCCCATATACCACCAAGAATGCTCAGGGAGGTCTACTTATATCCATTCAAAGAAGCTATCAAAAAGGGTAAGGCTTTGTCAGTCATGAATGCCTACCATGAGCTTGACGGTATCCCATGTGGTGCATCCCATGAGCTACTCACAGGCATTTTGCGTGAAGAGTGGGGATTTGAGGGGATTGTAGTTTCCGATTACTTTGCTATTGACAATTTGCAGAGCTATCATAAGATAGCTCCTGACAAAGCAAATGCCGCCAGGCTGGCTCTTACAGCCGGTATCGACATCGAGCTTCCTAAGTATAACTATTATGCTCAACCTTTGAAAGAACATGTCGAAAAGGGGCTGGTCTCGGAAGAACTGATTGACCAGGCCGTCTCAAGGGTACTGAGTCTTAAGTTCATGATGGGCCTTTTTGAAAATCCGTATGTTGATCCGAAAGGCATTACGAGGATTTTCGATACTTCAAACCATCGTGAGCTTGCTCTCGAAGCGGCACGGAAATCGCTCATTCTCCTGAAGAACGAGGGTAACATCCTCCCACTCAGCAAGGATATCAAAACCATCGCTGTAATAGGGCCTAACGCGGATAGTCAACGGAATCTCCTCGGGGACTATACTTACGCTGCCCATATTGGCATTATGGCGATGACAGCAAACGTGCTCGGTTCTCCTTTGCCAGAGGCAGACACCAAACCCGACCAGGTTACCGTTCCTGTAGGCACTATGTTGGAAGGAATTAAGTCAAGAGTCACTGCGAAGACCAAGGTCTTATATGCCAAGGGCTGTGAGGTAAGCGGTACTTCAAGGGACGGTTTTGAAGAAGCTATAAAAGCAGCACGACAGGCCGATGTGGCGGTGGTGGTAGTCGGAGGAAAATCTGGGCTGACCCCAGATTGTACCTGCGGCGAAATGAGAGACAGTGCTGAGCTGCGCCTTCCAGGTGTGCAAGATGACCTCGTGAGAACCATCTATGAGACGGGTACTCCTATCGTGCTCATTCTCGCAGACGGCAGACCGCTTGCCCTTGGATGGATTATAGAAAAGATACCAGCTATTATCGAAGCCTGGCTGCCTGGGGAAGAGGGCGGCAATGCGATTGCCGATGTCCTTTTTGGCGATTACAATCCAAGCGGCAAACTGCCGATATCGTTCCCCGAAAAAGTGGGGCAGGTTCCAGCCTATTATGGCCACAAGCCATCCGGCGCCAGGTCTCAACTCTGGGGAAATTATATTGACGCAAGCACCAGCCCCATTTTTGAATTTGGCTATGGCATGAGCTACACTACCTTCGAGTTCAGCAACCTCAGAATAGAGCCAAAGCAAGTATCACCAACTGGCGAAATCTCAATAAAGGTTGATGTCAAGAATACCGGAACCAGGGTCGGCGAAGAGGTAGTCCAACTCTACACCAACGACGTGGTCGCCAGCATTACCAGACCTGTCAAAGAACTGAAAGGTTTCAAACGAATCGCCCTTGAACCTAATGAGAGCAAGACGGTGGAATTTGAGCTGCCTGTAGAAAGTCTTAGTTTCTATAACAAAGATATGCAGTTCATTGTCGAGCTGGGCGTTTTCACAGTGGGGGTAGGACGTTCCTCCAAGGATATTCTGCTATTGGGAGAATTTGAAGTGGTGGCATGAGCGGGCCAATCTTTTACTACCTGGTAGTTCTGGGCATAGCACTACTCCTGTCCTCGGGACTGGTTCTATATCTGCGTTGGCAGGAAAACAGGTGGTGGGTCTTAGCCCTGGGAATCGGTGCCGCCCTGGTTCTCTATATCTTAGCCGGGGGCAGCCTAAGGGTAGCTCAAAGTTTCTACTGGGTTAATAAAAACCCCGATGTTTACGCTGAAGGCAGAATTGTTGACGGAATAGTCGACGGGGAAACCAGAATCAACCCGGAGGTAGTGGAACGAAGCAGCTACCAGACGCTTACCCTCACCTTCCGTGTCGGAGAATACGGCATTAAAGAAATGGGCGGCATCATCCTCCGCCTGGGCAAAATTATCCCTGTAGGTGGTAAGCCGCAGTTCTATGATTGTTTCTATCAGGATATGTGGGAGCAGACCCTCCAGATAAGCAAGCCTTCTCAGCAAGGATATGCGACTGTCAGAGCACCCGATGGGGCTAAGATATCTCTAAGTAAGCCTTCAGCCCCACCTTACAATAACTTTTTGCTCAACACCTTCGCCATAGATGCTGCCAGGCACAGGAAAGACCCTTCTGCCCCGATATACTACCCTCTCAATGTGGCGCGACGCCACGAGATACATCTGAAGTTGGTGAAGGGGTCTCTAAAATCAGGAGACCGAATAGAGCTGGTGCTGGGCGATACTTCCAATGGTGGCTCGGGTTGGAAAATGCCGGATGGCGAGGCGGATGTGGACTTTGTCTTCTACGTTGACCAAGACGGAGACGGCTTCTATCGTATGGTTTCTTCCTATGCCACACTCGAGGTTGGTGGACGACAGATGGCCTCACTGGAGGTTCTGGCTCCCAGCACTCCTTCGCTGCAAAATGACTTTCCCATCGTGGTCAAAGCCCTAGACAAAGATGGTTTCCTCTCCATGTTATACGGTGGCACCATAACTTTCTCGCCCCAACAAGGACTGGAATTTGCCACAGAGAGCTACACCTTTTCCCCATCAGACCGAGGAGTAGCCAAAATACAGGCTCGGGTCACATCTCCAGACACTTACCGCATCAAAGTCCGAGACGACGCCACTGGCCAAATATACGCCAGCAACCCGATATTAGTAGACCCGGCTGCAGAAAAACATATCTATTGGGGTGACCTACATCAGCATACCACCCTGGGAAAAGATGCCAACCGCACCCCACAATATGTCTATGAACGAAACCGCCGAATAGACCGCTTTGATTTCGCCTCAATAAGTATCCACGACCTCTTCGACTACTGGGGGCTTTCCCCCAGCCCAGAGGAGTGGCAACACTTATTAGACTTAAATGAGAAATACAACGTACCGGGAGAGTTCGTCACTTTTGATGGCTTCGAGTGGACTGACTATTATCAAGGCCACCGCAATATTTACTACGCCGAGGGAGAAGACCCCATTTTGGTTTCTCGCCGAGATGCCGCTACCCCTGAGAACCTGCGGCAAGCACTAGAAAGCCGGCGTTACCTAGTTATACCTCACCACACTGCCTGGCGCCTTCTCTATGCCAGCGTCCCTTACAACTGGGGCCCCGCTGACTGGGAACAGCTACGGCTGGTAGAGATATTCTCCAAACACGGGAGCAGCGATTACTTCGACAGTCCTTATCCTATCCACCACGATATCACTCCATTATTCACCTACCTATATGGGGAAAGGAGTCACAGAGCTTACGAGGGCACCGGCTCATATGTCAGGGAGGCTCTGGCTAAGGGATACCGGCTTGGCTTCACTGCCGGCGGTGACAACCACTGGGCAAGGGGAGGTAAGTCCTTCGGCACGCGCATCACCAAAGATTACCAGCCCGGCCTGCAGGCTATTTTTGCCACCAACCTCACCCGAGAAAGCCTCTTTGATGCCATGTGGCAACGCCATACCTATGCCACAACAGGATCCCGCATAGTCGTTGACTTCCAGGTCAATGGTTACCCAATGGGTTCGGAAATATTCAGCGATGACACCACTGTCACCATATATTGCTCGGTAAAGGCTACAGCACCGTTGAAGTGCGTGGAGATGTGGAAATATTCCAGCTCCAAGGGATATGAGCTGTTCTCTCTAGATGGAAAAGGGCAATCCGATTTGGAGACCGAGTTCAAAGACGAAGCATTCGACGAAAGCTCATTCTATTTTGCCCGTATAGTCCAAACAGATGGCCACTTAGCCTGGGCCAGCCCGGTATGGGTTGATAAATAAAAGTATCTAAACAGCACCACACCTGCGATTAACTTCAGGCCTCTGCCTCACCGACAAATATCAGACTTTCCGCCGCGGCAATCTAGTCAATAAAGACCATTCTTTTTCAAACACGTATTTCCAGATTACAGCTGCTATAATACCGCCTACTATGGGAGCTACCCAGAAGAGCCAGAGTTGGGAAAGTGCCGCGCCGCCAACGAAAACCGCCGGGCCTAAACTTCTTGCTGGATTGACCGATGTTCCGGTTATCGGAATTCCTACCAAGTGTATCAGCACCAGGGACAAGCCAATTGACAGACCGGCAAAGCCCTTAGGTGACTCCTTGCTCGTGGAGCCGAAAATCACAAACAGGAACAATGCGGTTAGAACAATTTCTGTCAAACAACATGCAGCCAAAGAATAGCCACCAGGGGAATTAGCTCCAAAGCCATTCTGCCCTAGCCCATTTACCGCCAACGAGTAGCTAGGTATGCCTTTTGCGATTGCCAAGAGAATACCGGCGGCGATTATGGCACCAATGCATTGAGCAATGATGTAAAACACTGTGTCTTTCCAATTCATCTTGCGGGCAGTGAGCATGGCAATGCTTATAGCTGGATTGATGTGGCACCCAGATATACTCCCAATCGCGTAGACCATGGCCAGCACCGTCAAGCCGAATGCAAATGATATCCCAAGGAACCCAATATGCTGACCTGCAATCACGGCACTCCCACACCCTACGAGAACCAAAGCAAACGTCCCTATTAGCTCAGCTACATACTTCTTCATGCGTACCTCCTTATTTTTAGTGCTTACCTAGTTCCATGCCGGCGTCAACTTGCCCTCAGGGCTCTGCCAGTTGGGCATCCAGACCAGCGTAGTCAGGCGCACAGAAATATCTTTCTTTGCCGGTCTAACAATAACTTTCTCCAGCTCCTCGGTTAGTGGGTCACTTTTAGCTGCCAGCGCCTCCGTCTCAGCTTTCAAAGACGACTCGAGCTCCTGCAGCCTCTGTTGATAAGTGGCCACTGTTTCTTGGGCTTGTTTTATGTCCTGGGACTCCTTCATGATACGGCTGGCGCCACGCACTGCCGTTGTGGCACGTCCCAAAGACGAATAGCTAACTGCCTTGCGACCCACAAACGCGCTCAGCAGTGTTGCCCCTACCGATACAGCGGTCTGCATTTTTTGCTGCTTGGCTTGCTCTGCCTCACGCTCAACCGCCTGCTGGGCTCTGCGAACCTGCTCCTCAAGTGTAGCCATCTTCGACGCATATTTCTGCCGAAGTTTTTCTGTTGCCTCATCTCGCTGCTCACGGGCATCTTGCTGTAACCTTATCCGAAAATCGCGTTCCGACTCACCTAAATTCGAGAACTGCTTGAGAGTCGGGCTTCTGAGTAGTTCCAGCTTCTGGTTCCTGTAAAGCCAGTCGGCAAAATCCTTATTCCAGCCACCGTAGTTTCTAGCGTTGCCCGTTGCTGCGGGTAGCTGAGAATACTGGGCTGGTTCATTGGGCGATTTGTCCAAATCGGATATGTTAAAGCTGGCTACTGCCGAGTTATCCCAGTTCACCGCTATAGGATCTTCCGTTATTTGGGTGACAAACGTAGATTCCTGGGCGACATCCACCCCGGTCTTGATATCGGCAAAATGAACCTGCGCTAATCCGAGCAGCATGGGATTGTAGATCAGGGTCTGTCCTGTCGGCTGGCTGCCGCGGATAGGAATAAAATATTGGGAAATATCCGGCGGTAGCAACGGACGTTCAGCCTTTTTGGCAGTAGCACTTACGGCTGCGGCTGGGGCCTGATAGGCAGAAACACCGGGCGAAGATGGAACTTGTGCTGCAGCACCTACAACGGGTTTACCAATTATAGTAGATCTCTTCGGATCCATAAGCAATTTAATCTGATTTCGGGTAACAGGCCCCCTGAGGTACGACATAGCCCACCGGGTTTCGAAAATTTCTGGGGCATCCTCATGGACATCGTTCATCAAGAAAATACGGCTACCGAGCCCGGCTAATGTCTCTTCCATGCTTTGCCGGTCAAATTTTATACCAGTACTGGCAGCAGCACCTTCCAAACCCTCCAGAACCCGCATCTTATCACGCTCTGTCTGCAGTCTTCCTATTAACCACGTGCCCGCATTGGACAGGCCTTTATAGTCCAGGTCTACCGGGTTTTGTGTGGCCAGCAAAATACCAACACCAAAGGCACGCGCCTGTTTCAGCAAAGTAAGAAGAGGTGTTTTTGAAGGAGGATTAGCCACCGGCGGGAAAAAGCCAAAAATCTCATCCATATAGACTATGGCCCTCAAGCTCGTGGTACCGGACTGCATGCGTGTCCAACCCAGTATTTGATTAAGCAGTAATGATACAAAGAACATACGCTCGGCATCATTAAGATGGGCTATAGAGAATATTGATATTCGTGGCTTGCCATCTGGGGCATGCAATATTCGGTCGATATCGAGCGGCTCCCCTTCTAACCAGGCGTTAAAGCCTGGTGCCGCCAGCAAATTATTAAGCGAAAGAGCCAGTTCAAAACGCTCCTTAGACGGATAAAATGATTCGATGTCCATAACACCTATCTTGGCTACGGGAGGTGTTTGTATATGTTGAATGAGAGCTGCCAAATCCAAATCCCGGCCTTGTTTCCAGGATGAATCCAATATTGTCGAGATTAAAATATGCTCCCGGCTCCGGATCGGGTCAGCCTCTATGCCCATAAGTCCAAGCAAACTGGTAGCTGTGGAGCTGATTCGGTCTCCAAGAAGCTCACTATCGTCAATAATGGCAGCTGGCGGAGCAGCAAATGATTTCAATATGGAAACTGGTATACCGGCACTGCTTCCCGGCGTATATATGACGAAATCGGCCGCCTGGCGCAGGCGACCAATCCGTTCACCGCTTTGCCCCCATCCCGCGAGACCCTTCTTCCACATCTCCGCCTGCTGTTTAGAATATTCCTCTGCGGAAAGCCCCTTCTTGCGAGCATCATCCTCATTTATCCAAGGGGCAAAATCTTCCGGTCGTAGCTCCGGGAATGTTAGTAGCAGATTAGGCAGGTCTCCTTTGGGGTCAATAACGATTGCCGGGACGCCATCAAGAGCAGCTTCCTCCAGAAGCGCGATGCAGAGCCCAGTCTTGCCGCTACCGGTCATGCCAACGCAGACGCCGTGTGTTACCAGGTCTTTAGAATCATAGAGAATAAGCCCATCTTTTGGACTTTTTGTTGCCAGGTCATAAGGCCGGCCCAGATAAAAGACTCCCAACTTCTCATAATCTTCCATCGCCAAAGTCTCCTTAAATTATTTTACCGCATCCATTCATTCCCCAGGTTTCCAGAAGCGGCGTCTTTAATTTAAGCCTAATATGCAGACGTTGTCAATAGCGCACAACTTGATTTGTAAAGCCTGTTGTCGTAGACTACTTCTAGTGTGCATAATCCTTTTAAGATTGGAGGCTGACTGATAAAAGGGATGCAGCCTAAGACAAAGAACTTAGAGAAACTTTCAGTAGCTATGAAAGACGAGAATTTCAGTCTATTTGACGCTATCGGTAATACCCCGCTGGTTGAACTAAAGAATCTAAATGGAAATCCGAGGGTAAAAATCCTGGGAAAACTCGAGGGCAGTAACCCCGGAGGTTCAGTTAAAGACCGACCTGCCTACTACATGATAATCAAGGCCGAGGAATCCGGCAGACTAACTAAGGATAAGACAATAGTTGAGCCGACATCAGGAAACATGGGAATTGCCCTAGCTATGATAGGAGCGGCCAAAGGATACAACGTCAAGTTATTTATGCCAGAATGTGTCAGTGTAGAGAGGCAACGTACTCTGGCTGCGCTAGGTGCCGAGGTTATGCTCACCCCAGCCACAGAAGGCACTGATGGCGCTATAAGACGGGCACACCAACTTGCCAGCGAAGAACCTGACAAATGCTACATGCCCAATCAATTCGACAACGAAAGCAACGTCCTGGCTCATTATGAGACAACCGGACCTGAGATATTCGCTCAGACTAAAGGGGAAATTGACGTGTTCATTGCCGGCATGGGGACGACAGGAACGTTAATGGGCACTGGGAAATACCTCAAAGAAAAAAAACGGGGCGTGAAAATAGTTGCGGTAGAGCCTACCGAGGGACATACGATACAGGGACTGAAGAACATGAAAGAATCCATAGTCCCCAAAATCTACCGCCCAGATACATTTGATGAAAAGGTTATCATTGAGGACGATGACGCATTTGAAACAACGAGATTACTGGCTATCAAAGAAGGCCTCTTTGTCGGGATGTCAAGTGGAGCAGCAGTAGCCGGAGCTCTACACATAGCTAAAAATCTGAATTCCGGCACTATTGTGGTTGTACTGCCTGACCGCGGAGACCGCTACTTGAGCACAACGCTGTTCCGGTCGTTTTGCGCCAAATGTCCTCCATAAACTTCCTTTCAACCCAATCCTTCCACAAAGGCCTTAACATTCTTGCCCAAGACATTATGGTTATAACCACCTTCTAGAACAGCAAATCTTCTGCCTTTGCAGTTCCTTTCTGCAGCTTCCTTAACCAACTTTCCAATAGTCCGGTAATCGTCGGTAGCGAGTAGTCCACCCCAATCCTCAATATGGCGATCAAAGCCAGCCGAAACCGCCAGTATAGAGTAGTCTTCCTCTTCCTGGAATCTTCTGGCTATTTCTTCAATGAACGTCTCCCGATTTTGGGCCTCTGGATGAAAATATTTAATCTTGCTCCCTTCAAAAATATTGTTGGTGCCATCTCCAAAATGCAGATCGAAATCCAGAATCAAAGCCTGTTCAATCAGGTTTTCGTTCTGAAGCTTAGCTAAAGCTACGGCGATGTTATTGAAATAGCAGAATCCCCAGCAATGGTCAGGACTGGCATGATGTCCTGGTGGCCTGATAAAACCAAAACTGGCTTCGCCTTCCATAGCTATTTCGGCAGCTTCAATGGCTCCACCGACTGCCAGAGAGGCAATCTCATAAAGATGTTTATCTCTTTTGATTGATTCGACATGATACTGAGTATGGACTCGCCTCAAATCGTCCTCAGAAGCCGTTCGAGGTTCAACAAAGTCGCACTTTCCTTGGAGTTCCTTAAAAATCGCCTCCATTCTCCCTGGACTGGCAGCCGGGTCGGAAGCATAAACCTCAATATATCGGGGGTGGTAAACTATCTTCATAACATCTGAGGACTACCCGAACTAAATCCACTTCAAGATGCCCATGAACACTACCAGGCAGACGATATCGAAGGCGAGTATTGCTCCAACCGTTATTGCCTTCTTCTTAACGCTCTCCATGTCTAACACCCAGAAGGAAACCAGGAAAAAGTAAAGATATCCCACCAGAAAGATCAACCACGGCGCACCTGTGTTCCACCAAGGGTATTCCCAAGTAAGCGCACCAACGGCATTCAACAAATACTCAACAAAGACACAAAAGGCAGCGCCGACGATGGCAAAAAGCACCCGGTTGGGAATGCCCAACACCTTCATTTTCTTGTCCTTGGGCAGCATCTTGCTGAAGGCAATGCCTGCAATCGCAAACATAAAGCAAATCTCTATATTGAGCCCGATTAAAATGAGATAAGCCGTACCTCCAGGCGCACCCCAAACCGGGGCGTACTGAGTAAAATGGAAGACTAGCCCATTCCAAATCTCATTGAACCAATCCATGCCCCAGAACGCCAGACCGGCGAACACCAAGCTCCAGTTTCTCTTTTCGACCTCATTGGCATACACATACACCACAAGGGCAAACAGAGGGATAACATGCCATTGAAACAGGCTTCCATCACGCAAAATACTTAGGGCTTGCTGAGCTGACTCTGTCATAATGCACCTCCATCTGAATGATTACAGCCGAAAAAATCCGCGACTGTTTCAGCGTGCGGCGAATGTCATTATACACCCAGACTAAGACAAAACGGAATACCTTTATCTCTGCATGTTCTCAAATTGATTGACGTAATTGCTGACCATTGATAGAATGGCAATCTGCTGAATATAAATTAGATTACAAAACGCGGATATAGGACGCTTCGTATGATAAAATCAATGACATCCTGGAAAATAGTTGTACTGTTAAGAAAAACAATTCAGGAGTTCACCACCGATAACTGCCCCCTGCTCGCCGCCGCCATTTCATATAACTTGCTCCTCTCCGTGTTCCCTTTTTTACTAGCAATAATATCTATAGCCACTTTTTGTGTAGATGCGCCATCGTTACAGGAACGAATGTCTCAGGCCTTCCAATATTTAGTTCCTGTATCACCTGATTTTATATTAAATATCACCAGTAGTGTGATTAAGGAGCGTGGAGCTGTAGGTATCATATCTATTATACTGATGCTTTTAGGCTGCTTTGGATTTTTCAATTCGCTGAGAATATCACTAAACACAGCTTGGGGAATTCACAAATCCAGATCGATCATACGAAGTCAGCTAACCAACTTTGCTATGATTCTCGGAACTGTCTTGCTTCTATTCATTTCTCGCTTGATAACTGTAATTCTGAATGTCAGCGAAACATTTCTGAGAACAATTACAGATCAACCACTCACAAATTTAGTTCTGTTGCATCTTTTAGTCGTCATCATTGACATCGCTGTTGCTTCTTTGGTTTTTCTTATCATTTATAAATTCATACCCCAACGCCAACTCAGATGGAAAGATGTCTGGAGCAGTGCTGTGGCAGGCGCATTTTGCTTTGAGATAATAACAATTCTATTTATTTTATACTTAGATAAATTTAACCCTTATAATCTAGTATTCGGTTCTATCGGAGCCATCATAGCCTTCCTGGTATGGACATACCTTGCGGCGCTCGTACTTCTCTTTTTTGCTAAAATCTCAGCGATTAATCTGAGGATTAAAAGCGTGCAGTCATAGTAAGTTACTATTCCGGTCAATTAGCGTGGGATTCTAGTTCATATGCTCAATCAACATAACCAGCAGATGCATTCTGCCTTCTTTCGACAACCTCGATGGCACTCCGATATAGGTCAAAAAGTCCACGTCTATTTAAGTTGCTCCCTGGAATAGTCGAGGACTCGTCGTGCCACTACGAGCATGTTAATCTGGCCGGTACCCTCGAAGATATCGTTTATCTTGGCATCACGCATCCATTTTTCCAGCAGGCATTTTCTGGAATAGCCCAGCGGCCCCATGATTTCAACCGCCTTCTGGGTAATCTTGGTAACAGCCAGCCCGGCTTTCGCCTTAGCCATCGATGCTTCAAGGCTATTTGGCAGCATCTGGCTCATTAGCGAAAACGCACGTAATGTCAGCAGCTTGGCTGCCTTGTAATTGGCTTCCATTTCCATGACATCCCGTTCTAGAGCACTGAGCTTGTTACGCGGTAAGCCATAACGTATCTCGATACCTTCCTTTTCCAGTGTTTCCTTGACGAAATCCAAGGCGGCACGGCCAACACCTAAAGCCTGAGCAGCGATCATGGGTCTCGTGGCATCGAAGGTAGCCATGGCTCTTTTGAAGCCGGCAGTCCCGGCCTTGTCTATCTTCCTGACTTCAGGACTGCCCAGTATATTTTCATAAGGTATGCGGCAATTATCGAAAACGATGGTTACAGTATCGCTGGCCCTGATTCCCAGCTTTTTCTCCATCTTCTCCACCCTTGCTCCCGGAGTTCCAGCCTGCACCACAAATGACTTCATGCCAGCACGTCCCGCTGACTTGTCCACAGTAGCCCAGACCACCACCAGGCCTTCAGAGTCCTCCATAGCTCTTTTCCCACAGGTTACAAATATCTTCTCACCGTTGAGCACCCACTCATCGCCATCGCGTACTGCAGTAGCAGTAATGGCAGAGGTGTCCGAGCCGCAACCGGTCTCCGTCATCGCCATAGCACCCCATTTTGGTCCACCCTCGTTATAGTTACCCAGAAAACGCTGCAGTTGCTCTGGTGTCCCCGTTGCGAAAATAGCCGCACCACCCAATCCCGGGCTCGGAACACACAAATAAAGGCCGGCGTCACCCCAGCAGACCTCCTCAGTCCTTAACGCCGCAGTCATGTCCAGCCCGCCAAGCAAGCTGCCTTCCCGCCTTTTCTCCCACAACTTATCGATGAGTTCCTGCGGGCTCTCGTGTTCATGTTCGTCATAATATCGACTTATAGGCCGCAATAGCTCTTCCGCAACCTTATGAGCTGCCTCCACTGCTTCTTTTTGTTCCGGTGTGAGTTCGAAATCTATCATTAGCGGAAACCTCCTTCTATACGATAGCCATGCCATCAAAAGTGGCAAATCCCCGACCGTTCCTGAGCCATAGCTCCACCGGGTGCTCACGGATATAACCATGCCCACCCAATATCTGCACGGCGCGGTCGGTCACCATTAACACCATGTCATCAGCATACGTCTTAGCTAGAGAAGCGTCTTTTGTCGACTCTTCTTTTCTATCCAGCTTCCAACCAGCCTCCCAGGTCATTAATCTGGCAGCATCTATTTCAATGGCCATCTCTGCCAGCATGAAAGCGATTGCCTGTCTAGACGCAATCGGCTCGCCGAAGGCAACACGCTCTTTGGCATAATCTCTCGAGTACTCAAAGGCAGCTCTGGCTACCCCAACAGCCATCGCTGATAGAGCCACCCGTGAGCAGCTTATAATACGCGAGAAATCACATCCCTTGTCACCCCCAAGCCGATTCTCTTTGGGTACGCTGCAATTCTTCAGACTCAGTTCGTATGTGGCTAAGGCTTTAATGCCCATGTTCTTTTCGCGCTCGCCAATCTCCAGCCCCTTGGTACCCTTCTCGACGATGAAAGCTTGACTATTGCCTTTCCCTGCGGCATAGACCAGTAACATGTCGGCATCTGCGGCTAGTGGGACATAGCACTTCTGCCCATTAAGCACATAGCTTCCGTCCTTTAGACTCGCAGTGGTTGAAAGAGAGTAAGGGTCGAAGCCGAATCGAGGCTCGATTAGAGCAGCAGTGGCTGCTTTGCACTTCTCACTGCAAAAAGTAGATAGATACTTTTTCTTCTGCTCCTCAGTGCCCATCTCGAGAATAGGATAAACTGCCAGAGAAGGGCACAGGATATGCATGGCCATAGACAGGTCGCCCCAGGCCAATTCCTCGGCAATCAGTGAACCTGTTATAGCCGAGTGCTCTCCACCAAGACCTCCATACTCCTCGGGTATGCTTGTAGAAACCAGCCCTAATTTCCAGGCAGTGTCGATGATACGGGCAGGAATTTCGCTGTTTTCATCGCACTCCCTGTAGACTTTCCGCATCTCATCGTTGGCAAACTGCTTCACCATGGTCACAATCATTTGCTGTTCTTCACTCGGAGTAAACGAAATCATATCTCAACTCCTTTCAGTACACGCGTAATTTCAACACACCCTCCAAACGGGATAATTTAGCATTACCAGAACCCTTAGTCAAGGATAAATATACCTATATTATGCTCAGAATACCGGTATTAAGCCCAATACCTGCAGAGATAATTTATTAGAACCAGTACCATCGGGGAATTGCCTAAGAATTACCGCTCCATCAGCTTAAGCGCTGCATCCACGATACGCTTCGTGCCAGGAAGAACCTGGTCTTCAAGCTCCCGACAATAGGGTATGGTCTCTTCAGTGCAGACTCGGCCATACCGCACCGGAATTCCCGCCTCCAACACCACTGCGGCAAGCTCTCCTGAGAGACCGAAATCCTTATAGTCCTCATCCACAACCAGCAAACGTCCACTTCTGGAGACAGCCTGACACAGCGTCTCCTTGTCTAACGGCGAAACAGTTCTTAAGTCCAGCACACCGGCTGAGATACGTCTCCTTTTGAGTATCGCTGATGCCTCCAGACAACGGTGGACTCCAACGGCAATGCTCACCATCGTAACGTCATTGCCTTCACGCCGCATAGCTGCCTTCCCCAGGGGCAAAGGCATCCATTTGTCAGGAACAGGACCACATGTACCTTCCGCTGGCACGTCATACTGCACAGTTTTACGCCCACCCGACCCTAAGAAGTCCAGCATATTGCTGGCAAGAAGCTTGTGCTCCAGATAGACCACCGGCCCTTCATGTTCAATAGCTGATAACATCAATCCACCGGCATCTGCAGGATTCGATGGTACCACCACAGTCAGTCCCGGAACATGTGCCAGCCAGCCCCACAATGATTGCTCATGTTGTCCCCCATCACCATAGCCCCCACCGCACGGAGCCCTAACAACCATGGGAACCTTCCATTTACCCCCAGAAAATGCATCCACCTTGGCAGCATGGTTAAGCAATGCATCCACAGCCACCCCAATGAAGTCCACCATCATCACCTCCACCACCGGCTGCAGACCCGCCATGGCAGCTCCCACTGCAGCCCCGACAAATGCAGCCTCACTGATAGGAGCAGGACGAATTCTCTTTTCACCAAAACGCACAAAGAGTCCAGTCCTCAGCCCATGAACATCCTCCCCAAAGACCACTACTCTGGAATCACTCGCCATAGCTTGGGCTAAGGCATCATCTATGGCATCGGCAAAGCCCATCGTCTTCATTATCTCTTTCCCCCATTAGAGCTATGACAATGCAACATCCACCGCCTGCTTGATTTCCTTCGCTATCTCTTTCTCGATTTCATCTAGGCGAGATTTCTCTCCTTTCAACCTCTGCCTAGCACGGTAAATAGGGTCACGGTGCTTACTGTACTTCTCAGTCACAGTTTGACCAATCAGAGACGTTATCGTGCCAAGGCTGGCAATACGCTCACCCGGCGATGCCCCTTGCCTCACCGGTAAGGAGCGCATTAGCGGCTTGACCATTCCCATCATCGACTCTAGAGATTTCCGTAACGGCGTGTAACCCAGGAAGTGTCCCTCAGGCCTGATGCAGTGAGCCAACAGAAAGGCGGGGCTGTTATTTTTACGTGCCCTGTCAACTCCCTCTCTTGCAGCATTCCATACCGCCTCCACATCTGTCCCATCCACCTCAAGCGCTGGCATTCCGAATCCCTTGACACGGTCAAGCAAATTTCCACCTGTGACATACCTAGAACGGGTGGTGATCGCCCATTCATTGTCCTTGCAGACAAAGAGCACAGGCAGCTTCCAGGCGACGGCAAGGTTAAAGGATTCCAAAAGCATACCCTGATTCATAGCTCCGTCTCCGAAAAAAGCCACAGCTATATTCCCTGGACGGAGATGCTGAGCAGCTAAGGCAAAACCAGCAGCTACTGGGCCGGCTGAACCTACGATACCTGAAGATGCCGCAAGGTACTCGAGAGAAAAGAGATGCATGTGTCCACCCATACCACCACAGAGACCGTCACTACTACCCAAAAACTCCTTCAGCAGGAGTACCAGGTCCACTCCACGTACAACCAGCGGCGGCGTACCACGGTGGTCAAGGGCCATTGCATCCCCATCCTGCAGGTGCGCTACAACACCTGCGGCGATAGCTTCTTCTCCAATACCCAGGTGCATCTCACCGGAGATTTTTCCCTTCTCCCACAAATCTGCCACCGCCTCCTCAAACCGTCGGCTCCGCAGCATGTGTCGGTAAAGTGCCCACAAATCAGGCCCCATGCTCTCCTCCGATGAGTGATAGACTATAGCCCATAATTATATGCCCTCAATAACTTTTGGTATCTGGTTACTGAAACCGGACGATAAGGATGGCCGCATATATGACAAAGGCCACGATAGCGATTAGACTAATAACACCCATGACAATAGCCAGACGTGCTCGACCGACTCTACTACCCAAGATGTCGCCTATGAGTATGACTACAGCAATGCCCACCACTATCCCGACCACGGTAATAGCAGTTTTCAAATCAATCATAAACCACTCCTCATAGTTTAATTATAGCAGTAATTCCCGACAAGGCAAGACTTTGCCTAACTCATCTGCTTCTGCTATCATCTCAAAACATGCAAATTAAGCTAACTTTTCTGGGCGCGGCTCAGAGCGTCACCGGCTCATGCTACCTCGTTGAGGCCAGCAACGTCAGATTCCTGGTAGATTGCGGGCTTTACCAGGAGAGGGAGTTCAGAGGACGGAACTGGGAACCGTTTCCTATTCCGCCCGAAACTCTGGATTGCGTCCTTCTAACCCACGCCCACCTCGACCATAGCGGCCTTCTGCCCAAGCTAGTCCGTGAAGGTTTCCATGGTCCGATTTACTGTCTTGCTGCCACCACTGAAATCGCAGAAATCATGCTCCTCGATTCAGCAAACCTCCAGGAAGAAGATGCAGAATTTAAGAAAAAGAGACACCAAAAAACAAGGAGACAAGGCCAATATCCGGAGGTTCCACTGTACACGGTAGATGACGCCAAAGCTTCTTTCCCACTTTTCTCGCCTGTAGAATATAGAAAAACCGTCAGTATAGGCAAAGGTATTGAAGCCACCTTTTATGATGCAGGTCATGTCCTTGGCTCATCCATGATAAGGGTCAGGATACAGCAAAACGGGGAGGAGAGGACGATTCTCTTCTCTGGAGACATTGGCCGTTGGGGTAAACCGATACTCCGTGACCCCACACTGTTCGAAGAAGCAGCCTACGTACTCGTGGAGTCCACATATGGTGATAGGTCACTTGAGCCTTCAGAAGACGCCGCCAACAAGCTAGCCGATGTCATAAACGCAACCGTGAAATCCAGAGGAAACATAGTCATCCCCAGCTTCGCTCTGGAGAGGTCACAGGAGATATTGTACTGTCTCAACAAGTTCCTACTTGAAGACCGCATACCGCACCTCATGGTTTTCATCGACAGCCCTATGGCAGTAAGCATTACCGGAGTGTTTGAACATCATCCTGAACTGTTCGATAAGGAAATGGTCAAGCTTATGCGCCAGAAAAGGTCGCCCTTTGATTTCCGTGGCTTAAATGTGATAAGAACGGCTGAGGAGTCAAAGGCGATAAATCGAATAAAGGGTACCGTTATTATCATCGCCGGCTCCGGGATGTGTACCGGCGGCAGGATAAAACACCATCTGGTAACCAATATCTCCAGGAAAGAGAGTACAATACTTTTTGTCGGCTATCAGGCAGTAGGAACTTTAGGCAGGGAGATAGTTGGCGGTGCTGAAAAAGTCAGGATACTGGGGCAGCACTATCCAGTTAAAGCCAGAGTGGTACAGATAAACGGCTTTTCGGCACATGCCGACAGGGATGAACTTCTCAAATGGCTCTCAAGCCTTCGCAAACCACCCAGGCGCCTCTTTGTAACCCATGGCGAATCGAGCGTATCGCAGCATTTCGCTAGCCTTATCAAAGATAAAATAGGATGGGAGGTAGCTGTCCCAAAATATCAGGAGGAGTTTCTGCTCGATTAGAGGCTTATTCCAAGCCCGTCTGAGCTACAGCTCTTCTACCAACGATTTTTTGCTTTACATACCATTGCTGAACTGTGTCAACCACTTCATCAGGCGTGTCGCAAACTCTGAGTAAATCAAAGTCCCCTTCAGAGACAAAGCCCTTAGTTAAGGTTTGACGTCGCAGCCAGTCTAGAAACCCCTTCCAGTATTTACTATCAAACAAAATCACGGGGAAAGGTTTTATCTTGTGGGTCTGCATCAATGTCAGCACCTCGGTTAATTCGTCAAGCGTCCCCAGCCCACCAGGCATCATGATAAAAGCGGTAGCATACTTCACCAGCATGACCTTGCGAACAAAAAAATGGTGAAACGTTATCGATTTGGTGGTGTAAGGATTACAAGCCTGCTCCTCCGGCAGCTCGATGTTTAGTCCAATTGAGGCCACTCCAGCTTCGAGAGCACCCTTGTTGGCTGCTTCCATAACACCGGGTCCACCACCACTTATAATTGAAAAACCCAGCTCACCCAGCCGACGGGCTATCTCTTCGGTCTTCGCAAAAAGCTCGTCATCTGACTTCAGTCGAGCCGAACCATATATAGTCACCGCCGGTTCTACGCCTGCAAGCTCATCAAACCCTTCCACCAGCTCCCCGATTATCCGAAACATCCGCCAGGAATCTTCTTTAGCTAATTCGTTTATCTCATATTCTTGCGCCATATATGCCTCCGCTTCAATCAGATATTACCATACTGGGTACAAAAACTGCCACTAAACCAACCAAAGCTGCCTTGACACAATTCGGCAAGCAATCTACACTATTGACAACCTTTTGAGGATAGCGTTTATTTGTCATTGCGAGCGAAGCGTGGCAATCTGGGGGATAAAGATAGGGTGAGATTCTTCGTTGCGCTCAGAATGACAGGCAGTGTCGCTCAATAGGCTTGTGAAGGTGTAGTCGTAATGATTTGTCCGTCCTGTAAGAGCGATATGATAGTTGTTGAGTATAACAACATCGAGCTTGATTATTGTAACGACTGCCATGGGGTATGGTTCGATTCCACAGAACTCGAGCTATTGCTGAAGTCAATGAACCTCGATAGCCACAACCTGCTACTCAGCGATATATTGAAATCGCCGGAAGCCGAGTCATCGGAGAAGAAGCGGAAATGTCCCATCTGCAGGAAGAAAATGAAGAAAACAACCATCGGCGAACATCCCAGAGTACTCGTCGATGTCTGCCCGCAAGGACACGGATTGTGGTTCGATGGCGGTGAGATGGCTCAATTGCTAAAACATCTAGCCGGGAAAAAACCAGCAAGAAAGGATTCTCAACAACAGGTAATAAGTTTCCTGGGAGAAACATTCAAAGCTGGAACTCAGCTGCAACAATAAAAGCATATGATAAACGGATAAACAACCGTTAAGGAGGGTTACCCATGATAGCAGTCTGGATTGTCATCGGCATCGTAGTTATCCTTATCATCGCCTTCATCGCCATCTACAATGGCCTGGTCAGGTCGCACAACCAGGTAAAAAATGCCTGGGCGCAGATTGATGTCCAGCTAAAGAGACGGCATGACCTGATTCCAAACCTTGTAGAAACGGTAAAAGGCTACATGAAACATGAACGACAGACAATGGAGGCAGTAACTAAAGCCCGCACCCTTGCCCAGCAGGTAGCTTCCGCCGGGCCGGGCGAGCGAGCTAAGGCTGAGGGTGAGCTAAGCTCAGCCTTGAATCGGCTGCTGGCTGTAGCTGAAAGATACCCCGACCTCAAAGCCAGCCAGAACTTCCTGGCTCTCCAGGAAGAGCTCGCCTCAACCGAAAACAAGATAAGCTTCTCCCGTCAGTTCTACAATGATTCGGTGTTAAACTATAACAATCAGACGCAGATGTTCCCGTCTAACATCATAGCCGGCATGGCTGGCTTTAAGCCAGGCGAGTTCTTCGAGGTCACCGTAGCTGCGGAAAAAGAGGCGCCAAAAGTCAGCTTTACTTAATCAATAGAGGAGAAATCCCAAATCCAACTCTCTAAACAATAACGTTTAGGGTTTGGTGCCTGGGATTTCGTGCTTGTTTTTATGTGGGAACAAATCAGGTCTAACCAGACCAGGTCAGCAATACTTGTAGTTTGGATGGGAGTATTGCTGCTCCTGCTCGGCTATTTCCTGGGCGTGTACTTCTTCGATAGCGGCACAGGCGGCTTAATCTTCGCCCTGATACTATGGATAATCATGAGTCTGGTCGCCTATTTCCAGGGAGACAGCATCCTGCTTGCCATGTCGGGAGCCAAGAAAATCAGCCACGATGACCATCCCCGCCTATTTAACATAGCTGAGGAAATGAAGATTGCCTCCGGTCTGGAAACAATGCCCGCCATATATATTGTTGACGACCCGGCGCTGAACGCCTTCGCCACCGGGCGAGACCCCAAAAAGGCATCTGTGACCGTCACCTCCGGACTGCTGCAGAAGCTCAACCGAGATGAGCTACAGGGAGTCGTTGGGCACGAGATGTCTCACATCAAAAACCGAGATGTGCTATTGATGGCAATGTGCAGCGTGCTTCTCGGCACTATCGTCATCCTGGCCTGGTACGCATCACGATTCATGCTTTTCGGCGGCATGGGCAGAACCAGAAGAAGCTTCTCTTCAGGCGGTGGCTCGGGCCAGATTATCATCATCATTGTTGCCATTGCCTTTATGATACTGGCTCCAATCATGGCTCAACTCATTTACTTCGCCATCTCCAGAAAAAGAGAATACCTAGCAGACGCCTCCTCAGCTCTATACACCAGATACCCTGAAGGATTGGCCTCGGCTCTAGAGAAGATAGCCACCTCCACCGACCAGCTAAAATCAGCCAATCAAGCCACAGCACCAATGTATATTGTCAATCCCTTCCGCAAGCGAGGTATGTCTGCCGAGAATCTCACCAGTACCCATCCACCAATATCCGAGCGAATACGCATATTACGTTCCATGGCTGGTGCCTCTTTTGCTGACTATGCTGCTGCTTATAGACAGGTTCGCGATACCAGCCAAGTATTAATACCCGCTGCTGCGGTAACAGCCGCCGGAACTGTGGCTCTGCGAGCCGCACGACCGGAGGCACCCAAAAAACTCGAAACTGTCCAGCGGGCTCGAGAGACCTCGAACTTAATGTGGAACCTCAACAAATACAACACCATAACCTGTGCTTGCGGCACCAAGCTGCGGCTGCCTCCCAACTTCAAATTACCTGAAATCAGATGCCCACACTGCGGCAGAATCAACCCGGTTTGAAAGGAGAAAAACGATGAAATTCAAAGACTTAGTCTACGTTGAAAAAGATAAAATTGCCTGGATTACGCTGAACCGTCCCAAATCCTTCAATGCCTTAAGCATGAACCTTTCCGATGAGCTGGTAGCTGCCATAGAAATGATACGCAAATCCACTGCGCTTAAATTCCTGGTGATAAAAGGCGCCGGCGACAACTTCTGCGTTGGGGATGACATCACAGAGATGGCCCAGTGGGGCAATGCCAATGACGTCATGCGCCGTGTCCGATACTACCAGAACATGGCCAATCAGCTTGAAGAACTGGACAAAATAACCATCTCCGCCGTAGATGGCTATGCCGTAGGTGGTGGCCTGGAAATCACCATGGCCTGCGATTTCGTCATCGCCACGGAACGCGCCAGATGGGGAATGCCTGAGGTGGATGTGGGGATTACACCGGGGTGGGGTGGAACAACACGCCTGGCTCGCCTCATCGGTCGGCGCATGGTCAAAGAGATTAACATGCTCGGTGCTCTCCATCATGCCCGCAGGGCCGTGGAGTTAGGGCTTTGGAACCGGGTTGTACCCAACGACCAGCTCGATGCCGAGGTGGACAAATTGCTTGAATTATTGCGCACCAAGCACCAGCAGGGACTGCGACAGTTGAAGTTCATAATCAACCGTGGCGTGGAATGCGACCTTTATACGGCACAGGGCTTCGAAGCGCTTTCTGGCGCGCTAATCGGAGCTATTAGTAGTTGGGGAGAAATAGAGGATGCGGACAGAGGTGCTGGGGTACAGGCTTTCACCCAAAAAAACGAACTCTGGAATAAACGTCGCAGCCTAGCCACAAACTTCTGGGTGGATTAGATAATGTATACCATGAAATGAACACGGAGGGATAAATGCCATCGGAAAAACCTAAAAGAAAGAAGAGGGTCGAAACGAACATCCGCCAGATGGAGATAGACGATATCAGCGCTGTCTATCACCTGGGCGAGCAGCTTTTCACCAGCGAGGAATTTCCTATTCTCTACCGCACCTGGGACCAATATGAGGTAACCGATTATTTCACCTCCGACCCTGAATATTGCATGGTTGCCGAGACCGAACCGGATGGGAAAATTATCGGCTTCATAATAGGTACCACCATTGAGAAGGAAGGCACTGCCTGGAAGAAATACGGATACCTAAGCTGGATAGGTGTGGATGAAGCTTTCCACAGGACTAATTTGGGCCTCCGACTTTATAGAAAGCTGGAACAGAGGCTGCGGAGAAATGGAGTCAGGATGGTTATAGCCGATACCGACGCTGAGAATGAGCCTGCTATCGCCTTCTTCAAGGCGATTGGCTTCTCCCATAGCAGCCAGCACGTCTGGCTGGCCAAAACCATTCGCCGACCCAACAAAGACAACAACAAGCCCGAGAACTCTTCAAAAACCACATGAATCAGAACAAGTACCATGAAACCAAACACTAGCCAGTCAATGAATATAAAACCAGCAAGGCTGAAAAAGCTTCTCAAAGACCTGGTGGACATCTACAGTCCGTCGGGTAAAGAGGAGGAAATTGTTGAGTTTGCAGAAGAATATCTCAAGAAACATGGCCTGGTGATAAGCAAGCAGGAAGTCGATGAGAACCGCTTTAACCTGATAGCCTTCCCTAAGGGAAAAGACGAGGCAGACCTCTGCTTTGTAGGACATCTTGATACCGTTACTGCCCACGACCTCGAGGATTTTGGATTCAGTGAGAAAGACGACACCATCTTTGGCCTGGGAACCACAGATATGAAAGCCGGCTGCGCTGCCATGATGGAAGCGTTCATCGCTCTGGCTAGCAGAAAAAAGGCTTTCCCGCCAGTAGGGCTAGCCTTAGTGGTTGGCGAAGAGGAAGACAGCAGCGGTGCCAAGGCATTGATTCAGGAATATAGTTTCCCGTGGGCGGTGATTGGTGAGCCTACCAACATGGTACCCTGTCTCGGGCATTACGGCTATCTGGAAGCACTACTGCGCACCGAGGGGAAAAAAGCCCACTCTTCTATGCCGGAACTTGGTCAAAATGCCATTGAGGCCATGCTAAGACTCTTGCTGCAAATCACAGAATACGCCGCATCAGCACCACAAGGCTTGGTGTACAACATCAGAGAACTTTCAGGCTTCCCCGGTGGATTCGTCGTGCCGGACACCTGTGAGGCCTGGCTGGACCTTCACCTGCCACCTAACGCCAGAATTGACATGCTCAAAAGGGAACTGGAACAACTAGTAGAGGCAGCAAGTGCCAACATCCCCGACCTGAATGCCCGTCTGAAATTTGAAGATACACACGCCGGCTACCAGATCTCCCAGGAGAGACCCTTGATAAGTAAGCTGAAGGAAACATATAGAAAGATGTCTCTCCCCTGGGAACCTCAAGACTTCAGGAGCCATTCCGATGGCAGCGTGCTCTGGGCTGCCGGTGTAGACCCCATCGTACTAGGGCCTGGTCGGCTAGAAGCAGCCCATGCACCGGAAGAATCGGTTTCCTTCCAGCAGGTGCTGCAGGCAGCTCAGCTGTATCTGAACCTGGCACTGGCCATATAAGCCCGGACTATTCGTCACTTTCCACCCTTAGTCGTGCGTCACAAATGTAGCCTTGACCCTTTAGGATCGCCCTTCTTTCCGTTCATTCTGAGCTTGTCGAAGAATCTCAAGCCTCGTGGCTACATGTGCTTTTTCTGTCATTGCGAGCGAAGCGTAGCAATCTTATTCATTCTGAGCCCAGTCAAGAATCTCACAAGGCTCAGGATGAACTTGTCACTCAAAAAATCTCGCTACCGATACGGCTTATTCAGCTGCACGAGTTCCGCATGAGTTGGATATAGAAATTGATGAATTCGCCATAATTATCGATGGATATCCTCTCGTTCAGGCCATGAATCCTGGTCAAGTCCTCGCCAGAAAGCCTCTGTGGCAGAAAACGGTAGATGCTCGGCGAGAGCTCCACGTAGTATTTACAGTCAGTGGTGACAACCACCAGGGAAGGTGCAACAACCACGTCAGGCATTACATCGCGAATGGTCTTGTTCATAATACCGAAGCTCCATGTCTCAGCGCTGGAGATAGGCGACGGCTCGACACCAGGATGGGCTGAACTCCGCACAACCACGCGCGGGTCGTCAATGATTTTCTGCACCTGCTCAGTAACGCTCTGGACGGTATCCCCAGGCAGTAGCCTGAAGTTGACCGCCGCCCTGGCCTGTGTGGGGAGCACATTTTCTTTTGTGCTGCCTTGAAACATGGTGGGCGCCATGGTGGTCCTGATGGTTGCATTCGTCGCCGGCGATACAGAGAGCTTACCCTTCACTACCGGGCCGAAGAGCCACATATTGGCAAAGACCATGTTGTTGGGAAATTTCATCTCCGGGCCAAGGTACTCGAAGAGGTCGCCGGTGGGACCTGACATACGAATTGGAAAGGGGTTGTTCTGAAGTTTGTCTATGGCTGTAGCCAGGATACCGACCATGGTCTGGGGCGGCGGCATGGCTGAGTGACCACCTTCGCCCTCAGCAATAAGCTCAAGCGTGAGATAACCTTTTTCTGCGGTTCCCACCAAGGCTGCAGGAGCAGACACCCCAGGCACAATACCCTGTGTAACCACAAGTCCTTCGTCCAAAACATATTCAAACTGCAATCCCTGTGACTTGAGGTACTCAGCTATCTTACCGGCACCGTCGCTGCCTCCTATCTCCTCATCGTGCCCAACAGCCAGATAAATAGAGCGCGCTGGCTTGAAGCCCTCCTTTATCAGATACTCAATGGCTTCCATCGGCCCGCAGATGGCGCTTTTATCATCCAGAGCACCGCGGCCCCAGATGTAGCCAGCGGCTACCGTCCCAGAAAACGGCGGGTACTCCCAGCCAATATCTTCAGCCGGCACTACGTCTTGGTGCGCCAGCAACAATATGGGCTTCTTCTGGGTATCTGTGCCCTTCCAGACGTAGAGAAAGCTGTACTCGCCTATAACTTTTTTATCCAGAGCAGAATGCACCACCGGGAATGCCTTTTCCAGATGTTCCTGGAGCAGCCTGAATTGCTCGTAGTCTATCTCGGACGGGTCCTGGCTGGAAACAGTCTTGAACTGAATAGCCCCGGAAAGGCGTCCGGCAGCCCTGTCAATATCAACAGGGTAAGTCACCTTGCCTGAGACAGGAATCTGCTTCGAGGTGAAGGTAACGGTTCTAACAGCTATGACAGCTACTAAGATGACTATCAACAGCGCGACAGAAAGCACTGCAATGACCCATTTCTTCATTTCTAAACCTCCTTGTGTGCATAATCGGGGTAATTTTCGCACAGATACCATTGCCTTGACAAATGGCCGAAAACACGTATAAAATGATACGCAAAAGACATAGCGCCATTTCGAGAGGTGGGAGGGTCACCCCCTCCCACCTCTACTATATCGAGAAACTGTAGGGACAGACCTCCAGGTCTGTCCTCCTTGGACTAGCGTACTGAGCAAAGATGAATAAGAATAAACATTTGACACAAACAGGCTACGAAGACCAAACAATGAAGAGCGATATCAGTCGGCGCTCTGCAAAGTTCAACGCGCTTAAAGCCGAGGCTAAGCGGCGAAACACAAGTCTAATCACAACTATCGTTACCTGCGCCGGTGTTCTGGCATTTGTAGCCGCTACCATACTGGCAGCCATATATGTCCCTCAGGTAGCCATATATGTGCCTTTTATTGCCCTGGCACTGGCGTTGGCCCTACAGAAATACACTGCCAGCTTTTTCTCCTTCTTTGTCATCACCTTCTCCAAAATCTACGACATTGGGGATAGAATTCGCATCGGCAACACAAAAGGCGATGTCAGGCATATAGGGCTGCTTCACACTACACTCGAAGAGGTCGGAGAGGACGAGAAGCTGGGCGGTGAACTCACCGGCAGGCTGCTATACGTGCCCAACCTCATCATACTTGACCAGCCAGTACTGAACTACTCCAAGGACTACTCGACAGGCCTTGAGGCTATCTCCTCTGACTACATGTTCGACGAGGTACGCATCCCCATAACCACCGACAGCAACGTGGAGAAGGCGAGCCAGCTTCTGGAGAGCATACTTAAGAGCCAGGACGAGGTCTACGTGAAGCAGGCCGGCCAGGTCTTCCAGGACGGTTACCCCAGGTTCCTCGACGAAGCCATGAGCGGCCCCCGCGTGCTCGTCTTCGTCGAACCGCAGCACATTTGGATTAAAGGCAAGTTCGTCGCCCCGCTGGAGAGCCGCAACGACCTGCGCAGCAGCATACTCCTCCAATTCATCAAGGAAGCCAAAACCAGCTCCGATATCAAGCTGGCATAGGCCACCACACCATTCACTATTCACTCACCGTCTTTGCCTGGCGTGTCTTTGATTGCCCAAGATTGGTAGGTAAATAAGGTCAGAGCCATTGACATCTAATGTCATATGTGATATAATAGTTCGGTCAGGGGGGTAGCAACTAATCAATAGGCTTAAGGGTTCAAAGCAGAGAGGAGGATTAGAAATGGGCATAAAGTATACGGCAACAGGGAGGTTATCAATCAAAATACTGGCTATGCTGGGCATGTGTTTGGTGCTGTTGACGAGCGTTTCAGCTCCTGTATTCGCCGGCGTTGAGCCCACTCCGTGGCAGCCGCAGGTGAATCAGCTCAACGCAGTGACTAACAACCTGGCAGAGATTAACAGGCACGTTGATAAAGCCATAATCCGGGCAGGCGTTGAGCCCACACCATGGAAAGCGCAGGTGAACCAGCTCGAGGCCATGGCGCAACAGCTTAGCGTGCTGAACGGTCGGGTGAGTGCAGTTCTAAAGGTTCTAGGTGTCCCACCTGATGACCAGAGAGTACTGGATGCCCTGCAAGAAGTCAGCGATGGAGCGCAGGCAATCGTTACTGACATCCGTCTTGGTACTCCGCCGGATGACAATAGGGTACGGGAAGCCCTGCAAGAAGTCAGCGACGGAGCGCAGGCAATAGTTGACTTGGTAGACACTTTCCTCGATGGCACACCCATAAAATAGCTGACCGCAGCACATCTGGATTAAAGGCAAGTTCGTCGCCCCGCTGGAGAGCCGCAACGACTTGCGCAGCAGCATACTGCTGCAATTCATCAAAGAAGCCAAAGCCAGCTCCGATATCAAGCTGGCATAGGCTACTACGTCATTCGCTATTTACCGACCGTCTTTGCTCGGTGTGCCTTTGACTCCATGATACTACGCCGCACCGGGAATTGAGCAGAACGTTTTGCGTTGTGTGGCTCAGGCCTTTTCTCTCTATGTGCGTCAGATCTGACAAATTCCTTAAAGCTTTTAAACATTAAACGAACCACCTAAGTCTTGACTTGACAGCATCGTTTGACACGGTCTATATTAGTTATGTAATGTAATGGTCAAACCGCTGGTGCGGGGGGGCAAAATCCAAGCCAGCATAGACTAGGTACGAAAAGTGATGGAACAACTATCAACAAATAGCCATATAGTCGTAGACCCTATCTATGGCAATATCGAAATCGACGACTTGCTACGTAAGCTTCTGACATACACCGACGTTCGGAAGGAGCGGGAGAGGCTGGAAGGAATTAGATGTCTTGGCTTGATTTCACTGGTATTCCCATCGGCGACACATATGAAATGGGAACACCACACAGGTATGTACCATGTTGTACAGGAACTCAGACTCATTTCTGAAGATATGAAGAAGTTCAGAATATATTGCATTCTTGGTGGGATAGGCCATCTCCCATATACATATGCAGCAGAAGAAGGAGTGCTACTGGCTACTAAGCTGTCAAAGGAATTTCACGACACACTGCGTAGTGCGTTGGAACCAGTTTGGGAGATGTGTATAAAACACAAACCGCAATTGGAATCGACTAGCAGACTCGACCAACTATTGGAAAACTATGAATACGAGTCATTACATGCTTGGTTTTGTGGCTTGAAGATAAAGCTTATGCCAAAGGAAGTGGACCTCGGCGACAGGGAATGGTTGATCTGTCATAGGCTCGATGACAGGAGCGAGTTCAACCGACTATATAGGATAGTATCGCGCTACGATTATGTGCAGAGAGACCTTCATTACACAGGACTCGCCAGATTCTCTATTCCCGTAAGTGTTGCTTTTCAGGCGATGCGCAGTGGCATTACAGCGGTTGCTGCGCTAGAAGAATCAGTGGAGGTGGCGCTTCTAAGCCAGTTGCGCCATTATCTAGTAGACACTCTATATCTTGATGCTAGGTCAAGTGTCATCGAAAGTCTTGTAGCACGAAAGGTAGCAAGATTGCTTATGGAAGGCATGCTAGACGTGAACAAGTTGTTGGAATTTAAAGATGAAGACCTTAAAAGCTTGCTCGATAAAAATCTTGGAAAAGATTTCTTGCCTTCCACCAGAGACAGAATACCTAGAGTCATACTTAAGAGCGATGTTAGGTTTTCTTATGCCACTGCTATGGATGAGAAAATTCCAAACGTCCTAGAGCAAGAGAAAAAGGTAGTTGGCTTAGGAAGCAGACTCTGCAGAAAGTTGTGTCCTATCCCGATGACGACGGTTATATAGTTCTAGTCAGGCCCATGACGAAACCAGGGGACTTTGCCTCCACTCATGTTATCACAATAGCAACGGTCGATACCCCAAAATCATTGGGACTACTGGTGCGTCCTATCCGAAACTTAGAGATCCTGCAGAGTAAACTTGCAAGAGGGGGGAGTATGCCTACATCTGCAAGAGATCTCTCAAAGTCGCCTTACGGAATAGCAATTCTACGCTATATTTTCGATACGTCGAAGGTTGAAATTAACACGAATAAGTTAGAAAAGCATTTGGTAGCAGCAATAAAACAGGCTTCTGATCCAAATCTCCAAAACTTGTTTGAAACGCTATATAAATTAGAAAAAGTAGATACAGAGCCTGAAAGAGCAAGACCGAGAGACACCGTTGCTTGGAGGCTTATATTTGGCAATAAGAATGAGCCACAACGTCTTAAAGAGGCAATAAATGCGCGCCGCGTTGTAAGACTAATTTTTGACTTGACAACAAAAAGTTCCAGAATGGCCCGAACTCTTTGTATTCCTCTTAGAGCAATTCTTATGGAGGCGGAAAAAAGCAAAACGCTGAAGCAAGATGAAGTCACAGAAGTTCTTGCGTATACCAACGAGCTCATGGCCGATGATAAACAACAAGCGGCTAGGTGGGTCTTGCCTCTTGTAACAATCGCAATGCGACCAGACGATTTAAAAGAAGTGGATGTAATAACAATTACGCTTGCGTCTGATGGCGTTTGTATAAGACTACTTGAATGCACCAAAAGCGATGCCTCAAACAAAGCTCTAAATGATTACAGCAAACTGATTGATTTGAAAAACTACCTAAATTCGAAACGGTTTGCCGACCTCACTGTTGATACAAAAGTTATCGGGGCCTCTAAGGTGGCCAAAGATTTTCTATCCATTGATTTACTCTATAAGTCGCTTCCAAGCGACAAAGCTCCGGAAGAAGAGTGACGTCACGCACACAACTGCCCATTGTGTCATCAACCTTGAAGCGTTTCTAAAAAAATCGTGTTCACTGTCCGTTTGGTTCCATGCGGAGATACTTCAAAAGAAGATCGCAATTTAGCTATACGTCCATAGTTTCACATCTCTATTGTGCCACTCGCAGACGGCAAGGTGACCTCAATTCCACTTCCACTCAGGTGCTCTATGTAGAAATCGGGGTGTTCACTGTGGACGGGGATGAGAACCTCGGGCTTTATGCATCGAGCCACCTCGAGTAAATCGGGACCACAGGCATGGCCGGAGGCATGTAAACCCCTCTCCTCCTCAGGTATCTCCCAATCACCATTCTTTTCTACAGGCAGGCCAAAACCTCTAAGCCCAAAATGCTCCAGCCACTGATGCAGGCGACGGAAGTCAATCTCCTGCTCCTCGTCATGAGGCTCGCTGGAGCTGAAAACATACAGGCTGCCCGGCTTAGGACGAAGGCTGGGCAACTCATTAATGTCAAAGAAGCTGAAACAGAGGATAAACCTGTCCTCTGCCGAACGTACATCTTCAGCCAGAATCATCTTGCTGCCGTACTCTTTGCACAAGTTCTGCACCCAAAGATTGGGGCTCTTGCTGGCAATGGTGTCCTGATATATGACGATGCTATCCTCCTGAGCAATATCAGGAATCTCCGGCTCCAGTAGACGCATGGTCTTTAACAAATAAGCGTCTCTGGGCAGTATAGCCAGCTTCCTGCCTGTATCCCTGGCAACCTGCAAGAAGGTGAGCAGGCGGTACACATCCCGGGGAGGGAAGTCAGCGATAACTAAGCCGGTAGCACCTTTTATAGCCTTAAACCCATTTTCATACACTTCGCGCTCAGCCACATTCGTCTTGCGGGTCACATTCGTGCCTTCCAGGATAAGCGCCCTGGGACGCAATTTGCCAGCCTCTTCAATGAATTTTCTGGTAAGCTCAGCCCGCTTGCCGTGCAGCCGCAAATCTCCGCTGTAGATAATCCAGCCGGAGCTGGTCTCAATGCCCCAGGCGCAGGCACCGGGTATGGAGTGGTCAACGGGGAAACAACGTAGCTTCAAGCTGCAGCCACTGTGGCAAGCCAGGGGACAGGAGATAAGAGGTTTTTGTCCCGGAGATTTCAGCCAGAACTTGACGGCATCTTCGCTTAAGGCCTGTAGCTCTGCATCGGCAAGGCAAAACTGCCGCTGCTGCTTTTTATCAGTGGTGAGCAGCGCCTCCTGCTTCCAATTTGAGGGACGACCTGGTTGTTTATGGTCGAAATAACATACCTGCTGGTCGAAGTCTGCCTTTCCTGAATCCTGAACAGCCTTGGCAATAAAGGCAGTAGTTACAGTCGAATAGACCGGGATGTCATCCCTGAGAAAAGCGATATGACCTGAGTGGTCGAGATGAGCATGGGACAGCAGCATGCCATCCAACTGCTCAAGTTTACGATAGGAAGGAGCATTCCGGAACTGCTCCCAGAGCCCCGGCGTAACCAGGTCATCCCGATAAAGCCCCTCCAGCGGAGGCAGCAACCCCATCGCCAGGGGGTCGAGCAAGCCGGCGGCGCCGCGTGGCTTCAGGTATTCCTCGTAGAACTGCTTGTGTCTTTTATAGGGAAAGCCGAAGTCAAGGAACAGCCGTCGCTCTCCATCCTCGAGGAGTATCTTGTTGCCGCCGATTTCATTGACGCCGCCGTAGAATGTCAGCTTTACCACAGACCGCTCCTGTTATGCTATCAGTCTAACGTAAAGGCGACCTGGAGGCAACCCATAAAAAGTTAAAAATCAAAATTGACAGCTTTCTCAAATTGGAGTAGGATAAGCTCTCGATGAAGAAAGAGTTGATGGACATACTGGCCTGTCCGGTGTGCAAAAGCTCGCTTAAACTCAAAGCAACTGAGGAGAAAGAGGGCGAGGTAGTTACCGGCTCACTCTTCTGTAAACAATGTAACCACAGCTACCCCATCACAGAAAGCATCCCCAACCTCTTGCCGCCAAACATAGAAGGCTAACTATTCAGGGCTATAAGTTACGCAGCTCTGCGGCGATTCCCACACCTGAACGCTCGACAGCGACACCCCACCAGAGAAACGACCTTTAAGCTGGTCATATATAGTGACAGCGATATTCTCCGAAGAGGCGTTGATTTTATCGAAGGGCGGCACATCGTTGATGCAGGTGTGGTCGAACCGGGCAAGAACCTCTTTCAGATGACGCTTCAGCTCCACGAAATCATAAGCCAAACCGATCTCATCAAGCTTTGTTGCCTTCAGACTGACCACCACCTTGAAGCGATGACCATGCAGATTCTCACACTTGCCGCCATAGTCCCTGAGATAATGGGCGGCATCAAAGTGTCCTTCAACGGATACTTGATACATCTTGCCTCCTAATCATAATCTCCTCGGCTCCAGCCCACTTTCGAACACCGGTCACAGTTCCCAAATCATCAAGCAGCTCTTTGGCAGTTTTTTTATTCCCAGGATGAACCAGGTCTGGAGCGATCTCAGCCAGCGGCACCAGCACAAAAGCTCGCTCAGTTAGGCGAGGATGGGGTATGGTCAATTCTTTACTGCTGAAAACCTCATTGTCATAGAGAAGTATATCTATATCTATTGGCCTGGGCGCGTTGGCAAGACTAGGTGCTCTGCCAAGCTTAGTTTCAATTTTCTTGGCCAAACGCAGAAGCTGTCTGGGATTTAGCTCAGTAGAGATACGGCACACGGCATTAAGAAAAAGGGGTTGCTCCGTGTAGCCTACAGGCTCGGTCTCGTAAATAGGGGAGACTTTTTCAATCACCACATGTTTTGACAGCAACTCAAGGGCTTGAGTCAGATTCTGCTTTCTGTCTCCCAGATTGGAGCCAAGACCAAGGTAGACTGTTGCCACTGCTAGCTCCCCTTGCCTCGAATGATGGCATCGCTCATGCGGCAAACGCGCATCATCTCCCTGACATCATGCGCCCGAATTATATCGGCACCTCTGGCGATACCGATGGCAATGCTGGCTGCTGTGCCCTCCAGACGCTGCTCCGGAGGCAAATCCAACACCAGTCCAATCATCGATTTACGCGAGGTGCCAAGCAATATGGGTCTGCCTAAAGCTTTAAGTTCATCCAATCGCCGTACCAGCTCAAGGTTCTGTTCCAGTGTCTTACCGAAGCCAACGCCCGGGTCAATGATGATATTCTCCCAGGGCACCCCGGCATCTAACGCCATATCTATGGCCCTCTTAATATCCGCAATAACGGCCGACACAATATTGCGCTGAGGCTTATCCCGCTGATTACTCATCAGGATTATAGGCACGGCTCTCTCTGCCGCCAGCTCAGCCAATCGTGGCTCTTGCTTCAACCCCCAGATATCATTTACCATCTCTGCCCCGGCATCCAGAGCCCGACGAGCCACCTCAAACTTGTAGGTATCGACACTCAAAGGCACCTTAACTTTGCCGACCAATCGCTCCAGCACCGGTATCACCCGCCGCAACTCCTCATCGACTGATATCGGAGCCGAATTGGGGCGGGTAGATTCGCCACCAACATCGAGTATGTCAACACCTTCGGCGACAAAACGTTGCGCCTGAGCCACCGCAGCATCGACACTATCCAAGCCATCGCCGGAAAAAGAATCGGGTGAGACGTTGATAATCCCCATCACATAGGTTCGCTCTCCCCAGTAGAAGGTGTTTTTTCCGCAATGGGTGACGCCCAAAGAAGAAGCTCCCCTCGCCTTTCGCCACTCTAGCAATGAAGCTTTGCTCATCCTGCCAGTCATCAGGTTTTTATTCTATCATGCTATGTGATTATACGCTATTCAATGCTCGGCGAAATATGTTACAATGCTATTTGCGGCAATCGCAGCACGTAAAATCCTCACATAGCGGCTTGATGGGAAGGTAAAGCATATGGGAATTGAACAAAAGATCACCGAGTTAAACAAATTAAGACAACAGGCCATGGCCAGTGGCGGAGCCCAGCGTATAGAAGCCCAGCATAAACGAGGCAAGCTTACCGCCAGAGAACGAATTCAGCTTCTCTTTGACCCAGGTACCTTTGAAGAACTCGACCCGTTCGCTCTTCACCGCTGCACTGACTTCGGACTCGAAGAACAGAAGGTTCTAGGCGATGCTGTAGTCACCGGATATGGCAAAATCAATGGACGAACTGCTTTTGTCTTTTCCCAGGATTTCACCGTTTTCGGTGGTTCGCTGTCAAAAGTGGCTTCAGAAAAAATTTGTAAAGCCATGGACCTATCAGCCAAAAACGGCACCCCTATCATCGGCTTGCTTGACTCAGGCGGTGCCCGTATACAGGAGGGAGTAGACAGCCTGGCAGCCTACGGTGACATCTTCATGCGCAATACCATTTATTCAGGCGTCATCCCTCAAATTTCAGTGGTTATGGGACCGTGTGCCGGAGGCGCCGTATACTCACCAGCCATAACCGACTTCATCTTCATGGTAAAGAACACAGGCCAAATGTACATCACCGGGCCAGCAGTCATCAAGGCAGTGACCGGCGAAGAGGTTACTTTCGAGGAACTAGGTGGCGCTATGACGCATGCCACTAAAAGCGGCAACTGTCACTTTGTCGCCGATAACGACCAGCAATGTCTTGAGGCAATACGCCGACTGCTAAGCTTTCTGCCACAAAACAATATGGATGAGCCACCTTTTATGGATACCGGCGATGACCCGAACCGGATGGATGAAGAACTTCTTAACCTCGTCCCTGATGACCCGAACAGAACCTATGATATGAAAAAAGTCATACTCAAAATCGTAGATAACGGCGATTTTCTGGAGGTACACGAGAATTTTGCCAACAACCTCATTGTTGGCTTTGCCAGGATGGGCGGGCACATCGTCGGGATAGTAGCCCAGCAACCATCAATATATGCCGGAGTAATCGATGTTGATGCTGCAGACAAAGGCGCCAGGTTCGTCCGTTTTTGTGATTGCTTCAATATCCCTCTGGTTACACTCGTCGACGTACCCGGATACATGCCAGGCACCGAACAGGAGTACAGGGGCATTATCAGGCATGGTGCCAAGTTCCTCTATGCCTATGCTGAAGCCACCGTACCCAAGATAAGTGTCATCACCCGCAAAGCTTACGGCGGGGCTTTTGTAGTCATGAGCAGCAAAAACCTGCGCGGCGACATCAACTATGCCTGGCCAACAGCCGAGATTGCTGTAATGGGGCCAGATGGTGCCGTAAACATCATCTTCAAAGATACCATAGATAAGTCAGAAAAACCGGAGGAGACAAGACAAAAACTGATTGCTGAGTACAGAGATAAATTCGCCAATCCCTATGTAGCTGCTAGCAAGGGCTACATTGACGATGTCATCGACCCCAGAAGCACACGGCCAAAAATAATTAAAGCCCTGGAAATGCTCCGCAACAAAACCGATACCAACCCACCGAAAAAACACGGCAATATACCGTTATAGAAAGTAATCGAAATGAACAAGGCTGTAACAGCCGCAATAGCGGGGGCGATTAACGCCTACATGGAACAGGAAGAGCAGGCCAAAGCAGTACCTTCTAGAGTCACGCCTTATTCTGAAACTAGCCCGTGGCGGCTTTTTGGACGCCAGGAACTGATGAGAGCCAGAACTCGCTGGCGCGTAAGAAGAGTCAACCGATAGCAAGTCCAACTATCCCATTCATTGAGGAGGAGACATAAATATGAGTCCCACTAAGGAAAGCGGCAAGAATCCAGTAAAAATTACCGATCTTACCCTGCGTGACGGACATCAATCCCTCTTCGCCACCCGGATGCGAACCGCTGACATGGAGCCTATTGCCCCGGAGATGAACAAAGCAGGATTCTGGTCCATGGAAGTTTGGGGTGGTGCCACTTTTGATGTCATGACCCGGTTTCTGAATGAAGACCCCTGGGAAAGAATCCGTATCCTGAAAAAGCTGATGCCTGATACCAAATTACAAATGCTACTGCGCGGTCAGAACTTAGTTGGCTACCGCAATTATGCCGACGATGTAGTCACCGCATTTGTCCATCATGCCGCCGACTGCGGTATTGACGTCTTCCGCGTCTTCGATGCCGTCAATGACGAGCGAAATTTCATAACTGCCTTTAAAGCCATCAAGGATAAAAAGAGGCATATCCAAGGTTCCCTATGCTACTCATTAACAGAACCTAAGTTGGGTGGCCCAGTATACAATATCGATTATTTTGTGAAGAAAGCTCTTGTCATTCAGGAAATGGGAGCAGATAGTCTGTGTATTAAGGACATGGCTGGACTTATCTCCCCGGATGACGCTTACGAGCTAATCAAACCTCTAAAACAAGCCCTGAATATACCCGTCAACTTGCACAGCCACTTCACCAGTGGCATGGCCTATATGAGCTACTTAAGAGCCATCGAGGCTGGCGTTGATTTCATCGATACCTGCATCGCCCCATTCGCCTTGCGCACCGCTCATCCAGCAGTAGAACCAATTGTAGTCGCCCTTAGCGGCAGCCCTAGGGATACGCAGCTTAAATTGGCGCACCTACTTAAATTGGGCGAATACTTCGAGTCCATTGCCCCTAAATACAGGGACTTTTTAGACACAACGAAGATATCGGTGATTGACACCGGCGTGCTATGGCATCAAATCCCCGGGGGTATGTTCAGCAACATGGTTGCCCAACTGAGAGAAGCCAATGCCCTCGACCGTCTGCAAGAGGTCTATGCCGAACTTCCCCGAACTCGAAAGGAGCTTGGCTACCCGCCACTAGTCACCCCAACCAGCCAGATAGTCGGCGTTCAGGCAGTCCAGAACGTCCTCTTTGGCAGATACAAGATGATATCTAAAGAAGTCAAAGACTACGTCTATGGCTTGTACGGCAAGCCACCAGCCCCGATTGACAAGGAGATACAGAAAACAGTCCTCAAAGGCTATGAAAGAGGAGAGAAACCTATTACCTCTCGGCCGGCCGATATCCTTGAGCCGGAACTGCAAAAAGCCAAAGAGGCGACAAAAGACATCGCTAAAGACATCGGTGATGTGCTTGTCTATGCACTTTATCCTCAGACAGGCATGCGCTTCCTAAAGTGGAAATATGGCCTTGAGACACCACCTCCGGAAACCAAGCCAAAGACCTTAGAAGATGTCAAAAGAGAAGAACAGCTTATTGCCAAAGCTAAAGCTGGTAAACTGGTGGAAAAAGTCGAGCTTAAAGCACCGATGAAAGGGCCGGCCTCCAGAACATTTAATGTCTTTGTTGGTGACGACTACTACAAGGTCCAGGTTGAGCCTACAGGTGGCCCGGCCACATTTGCTCCACCTCCAGCATATGCCCCACCACAACCTACAACAGCACCACCACCTAAACCAGAAGCGCCTCCAGCACCTCCCAAGGCAGAAGTTGCTGCCGGGGAGACACCAGTGCCTGCTCCGATACCAGGCACGGTCATCCGTTATCTCGTAAAAGAGGGTGATGAGGTCAAAGCAGGCATGGGCATAGTTATCCTAGAAGCCATGAAGATGGAAAACGAAATAGTTGCTCCAGCCACTGGTAAGATAAAAGCCATAAATTTCAAGCCCGGTGATAAAGTAAGCGGGGGCGCTGTACTCGCCATAATCGGTTAGGCTTTAATGGGGAAAACCCTCAGTGAGAAAATACTAAGTGAAAAATCAGGGTCTGATGCCAGAGCAGGCGATATAGTCATTGCCCAGGTGGATTTAGCCTTTGTGCAAGACACCACCGGCCCCTTAACTATCCGGCAGTTCAAAGAAATCAAACACGGCCGCATAGCCAACCCGCAGCAAACCGCCATCTTTCTTGACCACGCCATACCAAGCCCTAACCGGCAACTGTCTAATGACCATAAATTCCTACGCCGCTTCGCTGAGGATACCGGCTGTCTGATTTTCGAAGGCGGCAGTGGCATATGCCATCAGCTAGTAGCCGAAATGTTTGCCAACCCGGGTGATATTATCGTCGGTGCTGACTCACATACTGTGACTGCTGGCGGTCTAGGGGCCTTTGCCACTGGAATGGGGTCCAGTGACATTGCCGTTGTTTTCGCCCTGGGCAAGACATGGTTTCGAGTACCAGAGACCTTCAAAATTAGCATCAGCGGCAGATTTCGAAAATGGGTTGGTGCCAAAGACCTTGTCCTCCACCTTATCAGCGTACTAGGAGCTGACGGTGCCACCTACAAAGCATTAGAATTCAACGGTAACACGGTAGCTAACATGACCATCTCACAACGCTTGACTGTAGCCAATATGGCAGTGGAAGCTGGTGCCAAGGTCGGCATTTTCCCCAGCGATAATGTCACCCTAAGATACTTGGCGGCTCAAAGGAGAGGCAATAAATACAGGCCTCTTCGACCGGATGATGATGCCAATTATGAACGTGCTATCATCATCGATGCCTCCGAAATTGAACCTATGGTAGCCATGCCTCACACTGTAGATAATGTCGCTCCAGTAAATATGCTCGCCGGTACTAAAATCGACCAGGTATTCATCGGCACCTGCACCAACGGTCGACTTGAAGATTTAGCCATAGCTGCTACCATTCTCAAAAAGAAGAAATGCCACCCAAGCGTCAGGCTAATAATAGCTCCGGCATCACAGCAAGTCCTGACCAAAGCCATGAGGATTGGCTACATCCAGGTGCTAGCTGCGGCTGGGGCTATGATACTCCCACCAGGATGCGCTGCCTGTCTCGGCCTCCACCAAGGCGTTCTCGGAGATAATGAAGCCTGCCTATCAACAGCTAATCGTAATTTCAAAGGTCGTATGGGCAACCCAGAGGCCTCAATATATCTGGCTAGTCCAGCTACAGCTGCCGCTTCAGCATTGACCGGCGAAATTACAGACCCGAGAAAGGTGTCATGATGTCTAACACAATTCTTAAAGGCAGGGCTTTTAAGTTCGGTGACAACATTTCTACCGACCATATCATACCGGGTAAATACGCACACTTGAGAAGCGATTTGCCAGAGTTAGCCAAACACGTTATGGAAGATGCTGATCCAACTTTCGCTAACAAAGTGAAACCAGGTGACTTCATCATTGCCGGCAAGAACTTTGGGCTTGGTTCCAGCCGGGAACATGCTGCACTAGTTATTAAAATTGCCGGGGTGAGCGCTATCCTGGTAAAATCAGTCGCCCGCATCTTTTTCAGAAATGCCATAAATCAGGGATTACCAGTCCTGATTTGTGATACCAACAAAATTGACGCTGGTGATGAAATAGAGGTAAATTTAGCCACGGGTGTAGTTACCGACTTGACCAACCGTGGCCAGCTTACCTTTGGCAAAATTCCAAAGGTGATGCTGGACATACTTGACGAAGGCGGGCTCGTCCCCTACATAACCAAACATGGCAACTTTGAACTCTGATATTATAAATAGGGAATATCTTATGCCTCACAAAGTGACCCTTATCCCCGGCGATGGAATTGGCCCTGAGATTACTGAAGCGACTAAAAGGGTATTGGAAGCCACCGGTGTTAAATTTGAGTGGGATATTGGAACAGTCGGCCAGGGAGCTCAGGATAAATTTGGCACACCTTTGCCTGATTATGTTCTCGAATCCATCAGGAAGAATAAGGTAGCTCTAAAAGGCCCGGTAACCACGCCGATAGGCATCGGCTTTAGGAGCGTCAATGTAGCTTTAAGGCAAAGTTTAGACCTCTACGCTTGCCTCCGCCCGTGTAAGACCTACCCCGGCGCGCCCACGCCCTTTGAAAACGTAGATATCGTAATCGTTCGCGAGAATACAGAGGACCTTTACAGCGGTATTGAATTTGCCAAAGGGACTAATGGGGGCGATAGACTGGCAAAACTCATTTTCGAGACCACACAGACAAAAGTGAAGGAAGATTCCGGCTTCAGCATAAAGGTGATTTCTGAAACAGCTTCCAGGCGCATCGTCAAGTTCGCTTTTGAATATGCCCTTGCTAATAAGAGAAAAAAAATCAGCGCTGCCCATAAAGCTAATATCTTAAAGTTCTCCGATGGCCTATTTCTGGCTACCGCCCGTGAAGTGGCTAAGGAATATCCAACCATAGAGTTCGAAGATGTAGTTATTGACGCACTGTGCATGCGGCTTGCCAGAAATCCTCAGCAATACGATGTCATCGTCTTACCTAACCTCTATGGAGATATCGTCTCCGACCTTTGTGCTGGATTGGTCGGCGGGCTAGGTGTTGCACCCGGGGCTAACACGGGTGATAATATAGCAGTTTTCGAACCTACTCATGGTAGCGCACCAAGATACACTGGTCAGAATAAAGTTAATCCCATGGCTATGATGCTCTCAGCAGTGATGATGCTCCGCCACCTCAACGAAATTAAAACGGCAGATAGACTAGAAAAAGCTATAGCTGACGTAATATCTGAAGGCAAAAAGGTCACCTACGACTTAAAGCCAGACCGCAATCAACCTGCAGCAACTACCTCAGAGGTGGCTGATGCAGTGATTGAAAAACTCAAAAAACAAGGAGGGTAAAATGCGTAGTAAAGTTAGCGTCATCGGCGCCGGGAATGTAGGTGCTACTCTAGCCCAGCGTATCGCCGAAAAAGGATACGCTGATGTGGTAGTGGTGGACATCGTAGATGGCTTACCTCAGGGCAAAGGACTGGACATGCTACAAACAGGTCCAATTACCGGCTCAGATGCCAAAGTCATCGGCACTAATTCCTACGAAGAAACTGCCAACTCTGACATCGTAGCCATTACTTCAGGGGTGCCGAGAAAACCAGGAATGAGCCGTGATGACCTGGTACTGACTAATATGAATATCGTGAAATCGGTCACTGAACAGGTGGCGAAATACTCTCCCAACTGCATCCTTATTATGGTGGCCAATCCCTTAGACGCCATGACGCAGTTAGCTCTTCACGTCAGCAAATTTCCTCGGCAACGCGTCTTCGGGCAGTCAGGCATTTTGGATACCGCCAGATTCAGAACCTTTCTGGCTCAGGAACTCAATGTCTCAGTCGAAGACATTTATGCCTGCGTTCTGGGTGGGCACGGAGATACCATGGTGGCTATCCCAAGGCTAACCACCGTGGGCGGCATCCCAATAACCGAGCTTCTGCCGCAGGAAACTGTAAACAAAATCGTTGAGCGGACGGTCAAAGGGGGTGGCGAAATAGTTGCCCTACTGAAGACGGGAAGCGCCTTTTATGCTCCGGCGGCGGCTACCGCTCAAATGGTCGAATCTATACTCCTGGACAAGAAGAGAATCTTACCCTGCGCTGTCTATCTTGATGGCGAGTATGGAATAAAGGGTGCAGTAGTTGGTGTTCCAGCAAAGGTAGGTAAAGATGGCATTGAGCAGATAATCGAGCTCAAGCTAACGGCAGAGGAGAGCACCGCACTCAAGAAATCAGCCGAGGCCGTAAAAGAGCTTGCCAAAATAATGAATTTGGAGTAATCGGCTAATGCGGGACATCGACTGCAAACAGATAACAGAAACCATATCCAACCTGTTTCAGGAAGCTTGCCTTTATCTCCCTGAAGATGTGCTCACAGCGCTCAAGCAGGCAAGAGAGAAAGAAGAGTCACCCGTGGCTAAAGACGTTTTAGCTCAAATGCTTGAGAATACCGAAATCTCCACCAAGGAGAAAATACCCCTATGTCAGGATACAGGCGCCGCAGTGGTCTTACTGGAAATGGGGCAAGAAGTTCACATAACCGGTGGAGACCTTTATACCTGCATAAATGAAGGTGTTCGCCAGGGATACGACAAAGGCTATCTGCGCAAATCTATGGTGAATCAGCCATTCTCAGCACGGGTGAATACCAAAGATAACACTCCGGCAATCATTCACACCGATATCGTTCCCGGCGATAAACTTAAAATCAGCGTGATACCTAAAGGGGGCGGCTCGGAAAACTGCTCCCGCCTGACAGTTATGCCCCCAGCAAAAGGGCGGCAGGGAATTATAGATTTCGTGGTAAATCTTGTCAATGAGTCCGGTAGCAACCCGTGTCCACCTATCATCATCGGGCTAGGCATAGGCGGAACAACAGATAAAACAATGGCAATGGCCAAGAAAGCACTTCTGCGCAAAGTCGGCGAGCCAAATCGAGACCCAGAGGTTGCTGAGCTGGAGAAGGAAATCCTGCAACGTGTGAATAACCTGGGCATTGGGCCGATGGGCTATGGTGGCAGGACAACCGCCTTAGCCGTTCATGCTGAAGTCTTCCCAGCACATATAGCCAGCATGCCCGTGGCAGTTAATATTCAATGTTGGTGTGCTCGTCATAAGGAGGCAATACTGTGACGAGCCAAAAACACGATATTATAGTTCTGGGATCGGGACTTGCCGGACTACGTGCTGCCATAGAAGCTGCCCGAAATCCAGACCTCGATGTTGCCATCGTCTCCAAAGTTCAGTTGATGCGTTCTCACTCAGTCTGCGCCGAGGGTGGTACTGCAGCAGTCATGCAGCCGGATGAAGGAGACAGCTTTGAACTCCACTCCTGGGATACAGTCAGAGGTGCGGACTTCCTTTGCGACCAGGACGTGGTGAAGCACTTCGTCGAAGAGGCACCTAGCGAAATATTGCTATTAGAGCACTGGGGCATACCCTGGTCACGGCGTCCGGATGGACGCATCGCTCAACGACCATTCGGCGGCCATAGCTATGACCGCGCAGTCTTCGCTGCCGATAAGACAGGCTTTGCCGAAATGCAGACTCTCTACGACACTTTACAGAAATATGCCAATATACGCAGATACGATGAATGCTACGTTAGCTCCATCCTAACAAAAGACAATTCATTCTGCGGCGTAACTGCCTGGGATCTAACCAGTGGTGAGTTCTTCCTGATTCAAGGCAAGGCTCTAATCATCGCTACCGGTGGTGCTTGCCGCATGTTCGGCTTCACTACTTATTCTCTTACTGCGACAGGCGATGGCCTAGCCATGGCTTATCGGGCCGGATTGCCTATCAAGGATCTGGAGTTCGTCCAGTTTCATCCCACCGGACTGGTGCCCTCCGGCATCCTGATTACAGAGGCGGCACGAGGTGAAGGCGGCTATCTGCTCAATAACAAAGATGAAAGATTTATGGAAAAATACGCTCCGTCTAAGATGGAGGTAGCCCCTCGAGACATTGTCTCCCGCTCTGAGATGACTGAAATCGAGGTGGGAAGAGGATTCCAGGGTCCCGATGGTCTCGATTATGTTCACATCGACCTGCGTCATCTCGGCGCTGCGAAAATCAACGAACGGCTGCCGATGATTCGAGAGGTCGCTATGAAGTTCAACTTCATCGACCCCATCTACAAACCAATACCCATTCGTCCCGCCGCTCACTATTTTATGGGCGGCATCCACACCGACATTAACGGAGCTACACCAATAGAAGGCATCTGGGCAGCCGGCGAGGCCGCCTGTGTATCGCTCCATGGCGCCAATCGCCTCGGCTCCAATTCAACCACAGAATGCCTTGTCTGGGGAAAGAAAACCGGAGATGAAGCCGCTAAGTATGTCTCTAAACAGAAGACTCCGCGTCCAGCACCTAAAGAAGCTACATTAAAGGATGAAGAGGCGCGAGTCTTCAATAGGTTTAGCTCTGACGGCAAAGAAAGCGCCTATGCTCTACGCAGGGAACTGCAGAAAACAATGGATAGTAAGGTAGGTGTATTCCGCACCGGCTCGGAACTAAAAGCAGCCCTGCATAAGATAATAGAGATAAAGCAGTGCCTGCCTGATGTCAAAGTCAAAGACCGCGGACGCATATATAATACTGACCTGCTCAGCGCCTTAGAAGCCGATAACCTGCTTGACCTGGCTGAAATCATCGTCGCCGGAGCTCTAGCCCGCACCGAATCCCGAGGAGCTCACTCTCGACGAGATTTTCCCAATCGTGACGATGTCAACTGGCTCAAACATACCCTGGCTCACTACACACCAAAAGGACCGCGGCTCGATTACATGCCCGTAACCATCACCATGTGGCAGCCGGTAGAAAGGAAATATTAGGGACTAAACATGAGACAGATACAGCCACGACAAAACCATCTAGGCATTGGCGGCTGGGTATGGGCAGGCAATTACAAACTAGAGCGTTACCTGTACATACTGCACCGGGTAACTGGACTGGGAATCTTGCTCTTCCTACTGATACATCTGACCATGACAACCATTTTCCGTATTCAAGGCCAGGATGTCTGGGAAACTACGATGAGCATCCTTCGCAATCCGTGGTTTAAAATCGGCGAATATCTGGTTGTTGTCGCCTTAGTTTACCATTCTTTAAACGGCCTACGCCTCATCCTACAAGAACTCGGTTTTCTGATGGGAAAGCCAACCCCACCAATTTATCCTTATCGAGATTCGTTACGTAAAAAGCGCCTCTGGACAATGGCCATGATAGGCATAATTTTAATCCTGTGCCTGGTGTTCTTTTATGACTTCATCGCAGGAGGTTGGTGATGCGCAATACTTACCTCTGGTTCATACAACTGGTTACTGGCGTGCTGATAGCATTGCTAGCAGGCATACACATGGTATGGATGCACCTCGATGCCATCCTCGGCTTTTTCGGGATCGATATCAGTGACATAACTTCGTGGCATTCCATGATAGAACGGTCTCGCGAAGTTATATGGGCTGGCATATATATAGCCTTACTGGCTGTCGTTCTGTATCACGCCCTCAACGGACTGCGTAACATCATCCTGGAGCTGACACCATCAGCCAGAACCGAGCACATTGTTACCTGGGCTATTGTAGCTTTTGGCATCATCGTCTTCGTCTGGTCTGTCTATGTGCCAATTGCGCTGTTATCCACATAGGAGGCATCATGGATAAAGAAAAAAACGGACAGATAACGCTCAAAGTCCAGAGATATAATCCTGAAAAAGATGGTGAGCCTCATTTCCAGGAATTCGTAGTCACGTCCAGCCGAGGCATGACGGTACTCGATGGCCTTATATACATAAAGGAGAATCTTGATAGCACCCTGGCTTTTCGTACCTCATGCCGCATGGCAATATGCGGCTCCTGTGGCATGCTTATCAACAACTACCCACATCTTGCCTGCCATACACAAATAGAAGAGTTTCACTCAAGCAGGTTAACCATCAAACCACTACCCAACCTGCCAATCATCAAAGACCTGGTGGTTGACCTCACTCCATTCTTCGAAATTCACAAATCAATAAAGCCCTACATCTTACGCCGTGATGGCAAGGAAATGGAAAACCCAACTGCTGAATTTGCCCAGTCGCCCCAAGCATTAGATGCTTTCTTACAATTTACCTACTGCATAAAGTGCGGCATTTGTATATCTGCTTGCCCCACGTCAGCCAGTGACAAGCTTTTCACTGGCCCACAGGCTCTGGCTCAGTGCTATCGTTACTGCGCCGACAACCGCGATGAAGGCGAGCCGGAGAGATTCCCTGTGGTAGACACCGACCACGGCGTATGGCACTGTCATCTCGCCGGTGCTTGCTCCGAAGCCTGCCCCAAAGGATTAGACCCAGCTTTAGCCATTCAACTACTCAAAAGACTAATGGTATCCCGGGCTGTAGGAATCGGCAGAAAGGAGCAGCCTGCTTCGATAATGCCACCACCAACCCAGACCAAATCCAAAGTTCCCTTCCCTGACTTCACTGTGAAAGGAAGTAAATAAGCTACCTCGGAGGGATAGCAATGAAAACTCTAAATATCAAGTCCCCGCTCGACGAGGAGACCATAAAAAGGCTAAAAGCCGGCGACCAAGTTTTCATTACCGGCGTGATTTACACGGCTCGAGATGCTGCTCACAAACGCCTGGTTGAAGCCCTAGACAGAGGTGAAAAACTACCTTTTGACCTCACAAATCATACTGTCTACTACATGGGCCCATCTCCGGCCAGGCCCGGGCAAGTCATCGGCTCAGCCGGACCGACAACCAGCGGAAGAATGGATAGCTACGCCCCCCGCCTCATGGCTGCCGGCCTTAAAGGAATGATTGGCAAAGGCAACCGAACACAAGCAGTAAAAGATGCTATGAAACAATACAAAGCCGTGTATTTTGCCGCCATAGGTGGTGCAGGAGCCCTTATATCAAAGAGCATCAAGAAAGCAGAGGTTATAGCTTACGAAGACTTAGGTGCAGAGGCAATACGCCGCCTGGAGATAGAAAACTTCCCCGCCACCGTCATTAACGACATCTATGGCGGTGATTTGTACGAACAGGGCAAGGCTAAGTATCAAATCAAGACATAACTTGCACAGTTAACTGCCCTTCAGTCCAAGTGAGATAACCCTTAGCAACCCAGCTACACTCTTAGCATCACAGATTTCCCCGGAAGCAATAAGGTCAGGTATCTGTGATAAAGGTACTCGAACCACCTCTATGTCTTCTGTGTCCTCAGCCTCAAGACGACTGGGTATAAGATATGTAGCCAGATACAGGTGCAAATATTCAGTACAATAGCCAGGAGCTGCATAGAAACCGCCGAGTTTGTCTATCTTGTTGGGCAAATAACCTATCTCTTCTTGCAACTCACGGCGGACACAGTTGATGGGTTGTTCACCCTGGTCAATGCCACCTGCTGGAATCTCCAGAAGCGTTTTGCCCACAGCGCTGCGATACTGGCGCACCAAGATAGCCCTGTCTTTAGAATCCAGAGCTACCACCGCCACACAATCGCTATGCTCAACGACTTCCCTGGTGGTAATCTTGCCGCTGGGCTTCCGAACCGTGTCAACCCTCAGTTTCACCGCCCGGCCATCATAAACCCGCTGGCTAGACAAAGTCTTCTCCATCTCAGTTCTCACCTCTCAAATCGATAGATCAGAGCCACCTCATCACAATCCGGAAACTTGGGGCAACGATAGCACTCCGCCCATACTTTTCGTGGCAATTCCATCTTGTCAACCTGACGGAAGTTATGTTTTTCGAAAAAAGCTGGCTTGTAGCTCAGGCAAAAAATTGTAGGAATTCCCAGTTCTCTGGCTTCATCGAGACAGGCCTCAACAAGCGTTGAGCCTAATCCCTGAGCTTGTTTATCTCCGCTCACTGCTAAAGACCTAATCTCAGCCAAATCTGACCAATTAATATGAAGAGCAACACAGCCGATAACCTGTTTATTACTATCCCTGACGACGAAAAAGTCGCGCAGGTTCTCATATATCTCGCTTAATGCCCAAGGCAGCATCTCGCCTTTGTCGGCGAAGCTGTTGACCAGCTCATGTATCCGCTGGGCATCGTTTATTTTAGCTTTCTCTAATTTCATGATATCTTCCCTTTAAGTCTCGACTCCAGATAACTGTAAAAATAAGCTTTGGGACGAATCCTTAAGAAACGCCCTACATAAGGGCTAAGTTTAACTTTAACTTGATCTCCGCTGCGTAGTGGCAACTCCACCTGCCCATCAATGCTGAGCATGGCTTCATGGGTTGTAGTCACCTTCAACTGGATTTCAGCTTCGGCAGGCAAAACCACAGCTCTATCCAGAGTCAGATGAGGACAAACCGGCTTGAATATGATTTCGTTCGCCTGTGGATGAAGAATAGGCCCACCAGCCGCCAGTGAGTAACCTGTGCTACCAGTAGCCGTAGCCACTATGACGCCATCAGCCCGATGGGTCGCTAAAATCTCGCCATTAACCCTGGTCTCAACCTGAACCAGCCGCGCAAAGTTCCTTCGCCCAACAAAAATATCGTTCATGGCATGAAAAACCTTGTCCTGAGATAACAGCACAGCTTCAAGCATAGCTCTCTCTTCAATCCAACCACCACCATCCAGCAGCCGAGGCAACTTCTCAAAAGCTTCATCAGCTTTAAGCTCAGTCATAAAACCCAGGTTACCCAGGTTTATACCTACAATTGGCACTGCCTGCGGAATAACGGCTCGTACTGCCCGCAGTATAGTGCCATCACCCCCGATGCTCAGTATTAATTCCGAGCCGGCTATCTGAGGCTTCGCCTTCTCCTCCTCCCATGACGAGCACGTCCAGAAGGAAACGCCCTGAGCTTTCAGAAATTTCTCCAGCTCTCGGCTAAAAGCCTCAGCCTTCTCAATTTTTGGGTGATATAAAATGCCAACCCGTTTCACAGCAAGAGGAGTCTATCACCGCCTGCTAAAGGGTGTCAAGAAAATATACCAGCGAAACAACGTGATAATAGTTGTAAGGACAGACCTTCAGGTCTGTCCGCTTTGGACAGGTCTAAAGACCTGTCCCTACATTCGTCATAACTGCGTCCCTTCATGGCCGTAGCCACGAGGCTAAAGCCTCATGGCTACATGTAATTGCATATAGAGATGACTGATAAAAATATTTGGTTGATAGTTTACTTCTTTCCAATCCTGGAGACCCCCCACGATGCTATCCCCATAACAGCTAGTCCCAAGATTATAAAAAATGCGTAGTCACATATGGTAATATTTGGAACTCTCGCCAGCCAAGCCGAGACCCCCACCAATGCCACTGCCGCACCAAAAAAAGAAAAGGTCACCATGTGGGATTTCTCTATTTCTTTGTCCTGCCGCTTGAGGTGTTCTTCAATTGCCTCCAAGCTAACCATTTTCCCTGTTTTGCCAGCCATGCGTCACCTCCTCTATTCCTATATGCTTATAATACCAAAGGGAAAACTAGGCGACAATAACTAATCTATTTAAAAAATGAGGGAGACGCGTTAATGGGAGGAACAAGAGATTGAAGATAAGCAGTTTACGAGCCCAACATGCGAACGGCAGCTTCAGCAATACCGACAAAACCACCCGGGACAACACCCAAAAGCAGGACGAAGAGGCAGCAGAAAGCTAAAGCAATACGCAGCGCCCAGGACGAAGGCACTCTCTCCTCTGAAGTCGGAGTGCCCACCCACATTACCTTAACCACTCTCAGATAGTAGAAAGCCGAGATACAACTATTTATCACCGCTACTATAACCAGCCACAGTAAGCCATGTTGCACTGCTCCACTAAAAATATAAATCTTGGCAATAAGCCCTGCTGTCGGCGGCAAACCAATCAGAGAAATCAAGCAAAGAGTTAAAGCGACAGCCAAGAGCGGTGCTCGCTTACCCATGCCGGAATAGTCATTAATTTCATCACTTTTGATCTTGTTGGAGATAGCTATAATAGCAATAAAGGCTCCCAGATTAGTAACGGCGTAGCTCATTAGGAAAAAGAGCAGCCCGCTTTGCCCCAAAGCATCGCTTCCTACCGCCATCCCAACCGTAGCCAGCCCAACCATGAGATAGCCAGCTTGAGCTATGCTGGAATAACCGAGCATGCGCTTGATATTGCTCTGAAGAATAGCCACCACATTGCCCACCGTCATGGTGACAGCGCTCAAAATGGCAAATAAAATGCCCCAGTTAAGGCTAAGCCATTCAGGAGCACCAAGGGCGACGAAGAAAATACGAAGGACAACGGCAAAGCCTGCAGCCTTGCTGGCTACAGAAATATAGGCGGTAATCGGCGTTGGCGCACCTTCATAAACATCGGGCACCCACATCTGGAATGGGAAACTGGCGATCTTGAAGCCGAAGCCAGCAGCCAGAAGCACCATACCCAAAAGCAAAGCTGGGTTGTTTAGAAGACCGGCGCCAGGCATACCCCGAACATAGTCGGCAATACACATCAGGCATGTCTTGCCGGTAAAGCCGAAAACCAAAGCCATGCCATAAAGGAGCACTGCCGAGGCAACAGCACCCAGAAGCAGGTACTTCAGCCCGGCCTCAGATGATTTCTGGTCCTTCAGAAAAGTAGCTAGCACATACAGCGAGATGCCGCTCAATTCCAAAGCCACATAGATAGCAATCAGGTCGGCTGATGCCACCAGCAGCATCATACCTAGAGCCGAGATAAGCACCAACGCATAATACTCGCCCTGAAATCTCTCGAATTTACTCACATAGTCTTGGGAAGCCAGTATAATGAGACCGGCAGCTACTAATAATAGGAGTTTAAAGAAAAGAGCAAAATTGTCGACCGCCAGCATGCGGTAGAAGATGGCTTCACTGGGTGTTCCCCAAATCGCCACGGTGAAACCAGCGGAAACCACCAGGCCAGCGATGCTAAGACCAGCCAGGACTTTCTTCTGCTTGACAAATAAATCAACCAGAATTACCACGAGGGCAAAACCCAGCAGACTGAGTTCCGGTGTCAAAAAACGAAGCTCACTAATTGTCATGCAATTAGACCATCCCGGCTAATTTAAGCAACTCTTTGGCATCTTCATGCATGTCTTTCCAGATACTATCAAGTTCCTCCTTATTAACCCATAGAGCTTCTCCAACATCGCTATCCACCTTGAGTTCACCACCAGCTAGCTTGGCTACGTAGCTAATATAAACCACATGCAAGCTCACTCCACCAGCCGACTTCACAATTCGGTCAAAAGCTGGCAAAGGTCTGACCAATTCTATCTCTAATCCTGTCTCCTCTTTAATCTCACGTTTTATGCCCTCAGCAATCGTTTCTCCCAGCTCCAGTTTACCGCCTGGGCAAATCCACTTTCTTTGCCAAAAACCACCCCTTTCCGGCTTGTGTTTAACTAAAAGTATTCTACCTTCGTCATCCTCAATAACCGCCCCCACCGCCACCATTATCTGAGACGTAATCATTCACCCCTATCACAAACCTACTAGCCTTACTATCGGCTCAACCCCCAGCTTGATGACATCAGTTAGGATAGCTGGGTAAATACCGACAAGCATAATAGCAGCAACAAAAGAAAAGACGCATACCTTCTCAATATTGTTGGCATCGGGTACGTCGCTGAATTTCTCCAATGGCGGGCCGTAGAAAACTCGCTGCAGCATCCACAAAATGTAGCCGGCAGTTAAGACAATCCCAAAGACACCCAGAATGGTATATATTCGAATGCCTTCAACAGCCAGGCTCGAGTAGCTTCCCACAAAGGTAATAAACTCAGCAGCAAAACCGCTTGTGCCCGGTAAGCCTAAAGACGCTAAGCCGGCGATGCTGAAGACCACTACTATAACCGGCATCCGTCGGGCTAGCCCACCCAGATTGTCCAGATTGCGCTCATGAGATTTATCGTAGACCAGCCCTACCATAGCAAAGAGAAGTCCGGTGATAATGCCATGGCTGAACATCTGCAAAGTGGCCCCGGTCAGACTTATTTGACTCAAGGCGAAAATGCCCAGAAGCACATACCCCATGTGGCTAACGCTACTGTAAGCGATCAACCGCTTCAAATCCTTCTGCCTTAAAGTTACCGCCGCTCCATAGAGTACACTGACAACGGCGAAGACTACCAGCAACGGAGCGTAATGCAGGGCAACCCCAGGGAAGATGGTTACACAAAGCCGAATCATCCCGTAGCCACCCATCTTCAGCAATGCCCCGGCCAAAATCACGCTCGCCGCTGTCGGAGCATCAGTATGGGCATCGGGCAACCAAGTATGTAAGGGAAAAACCGGCAGCTTAATAGCGAAACCAACCAACATCAATAAAAACATGGCCGCCAGCGGGATAACTGGCCTGGCAGCAGCCAGACCAGCCAGCTCCATCATGTTCAAGCTACCAGTTGTAAAATAAATGCTCAAAATGCCAGCCAGCATCAGGGCGCTGCCGACCAGGGTGTATATCACATACTTGATAGCTGAGTACTCTTTCCTGCCACTGCCCCAAATAGAGATGAGAAAATACATAGGGATAAGCTCTAGTTCCCAGAACAAGAAGAACAAGATAAGGTCTAAGGAGCAAAAAACACCCAGTATGCTCGCCTCCAAAAGCAATAACCAGATGAAATATTCCTTAGGCCTCAACTGTATATTCCACGACACCAGCACCGCCAAGACGCCGAGGAATGTCATCAGTATCACCAGAGGCAAGCTGAGGCCATCAACACCGAGATGGTAATAAGCGTTGATTGCCGATATCCAGGAGAGTTTTTCCTCAAATTGAATCTGTCCAATAGCGCCAGCAGAACGGTCAAAAAGACAGAAAACAGCTATCGACAGAGCAAATGAAGCCAGGGCGAATATCAGGGCTATAAGTTTTATGGTCTTTTGCTGCGGTTTAGGCAATAAGGCAATAATTACCAGCCCGACTACCGGGAGAAAGACTATGGTTGATAGATAAGCAAAACTCAAATCACTCTACCTCAACCGAAGAGATAAAAACAGACTGCAATCGCTATCACACCAATAGCAATAGCTATGCCATAGGCCTGCAACTGCCCTGTCTGTGCCCGCCGCATAACTCCACTCGCCTCAGCAGTACCGCGAGCCACACCATTCACCACCCCATCGACAACACGAGAGTCAAAGATGCTGAGCGCCGCAAAAATTCCATCAACCAGCACCCTGACCACGACAACTCGCTCATAAAGCTCGTCGAACCAGTATTTTCGGTTAAACAAGGTATAAAAAGGCTTGAAGACCCTGCCCACAGCTTCAGCCGACACCCATTTAGCACTGTACATAGCGTAGGCCAACAAAATGCCCAAGCCTGCTACCAGAAGTGATATCAAAGGCAACGGATGTGCCAGCATGCCAAAGAAACCACCAATGAAACCATGCACCCCACCATTTCCACCATGACCCAGAAACTGGCTGAATGAGCCGGTAACATTGAGCCATCCGGAGACAACCGATAAAACAGCCAGAATGACCATAGGGACAACCATCACTGCCGGTGATTCATGAGGCTTCCCACCTTCATGACCACCATGACTTGATAACGCCCCGCCTCGGTACTCACCACCGAAGGTAAGGAATACGGCTCGGAACATATAAAAGGCTGTCATAAATACGGTAATCATGGCCAGGTAGAACAATACCTGGTTGTTGGCAAAGGAATATGCCAGTATTTCATCCTTACTCCAGAAACCGGAAAGCGGCCAGATACCAGCAATACTCAATGAGGCAATAAGGAAAGTAATATAAGTCCATGGCATTGCCTTACGCAAGCCACCCATCTCCCGCATGTCAAAAGTCCCCGTGCTGTGGTTGACACTTCCAGCACCGAGAAACAACAGGGCCTTGAAGAAGGCATGATTGAACAGATGGAAGATGCCAACGGCAACACCGCCAACACCCAGACCCAACATCATATAACCCAGCTGGCTGATGGTTGAATAAGCCAGGACACGTTTGATATCAGTCATCACCAGACCCATGCTAGCAGCAAAAATAGCCGTAAAACCGCCGATGACGGCTACCGTAGTTAAAGCCATCTGGGAATGCTCAAACAGTGGGAAGAAGCGAGCCACCAAGAAGACCCCTGCAGCCACCATTGTCGCCGCATGTATGAGGGCACTGACCGGCGTCGGGCCCTCCATAGCATCGGGCAACCAGACGTGCAATGGGAATTGCGCTGATTTGCCCACAGCACCGGAGAAAATGCCGATGGCTGCCCAGGTTAAAGTTGTCCCACCTAAAACTCCGGCAACAGCTAAGCCATGCAGCTCCTCGATATTAAAAGTTCCTGTATTGTAGAAAAGCAGAAGGATAGCAGCTAGAAAACCAAAATCACCAAAGCGGGTAACAATAAAAGCCTTCTTGGCTGCATCGGCAGCAGAAGGCCGGTGAAACCAGAAACCGATGAGAAGATAGGAGCCTAAGCCAACGCCCTCCCAGAAGAGAAATAGGAAAACGAGGTTATCGGCCATGACCAAGCCCAGCATACAGGCTGTGAAAAGAGACATGAAAGCAAAATAGCGATGGTAGCCGGGATCACCTTGCATATAACCTTGGGAATAAATTTGAACCATCAGGCTGACAAAGCTAACCACTACAACCATGATGGCAGTTAGAGAATCAACTAATATCCCGACTTGGACGCTCAGGTCACCAATCACCATCCACTGTATATCAGGTATTTCCAGCTTATGCCCGGGCATAGCCAAGACTTCCGCCAGCACCCACAAAGAGAGGACACAAGAAACGCCAATAGCACCAATGGTAACATAGCCGCCAAGTTTGGGACGATTATTAAAGAAAGGCCGGAGGATGAAGGAAATAACGATAAATGACAAGAAGGGTAATAGAAATATCAGCCACGGGACTTGATTGGGCATTAGAGTTTTCTCAACACCTCCTCAACAACATGTACCCTCTCCTGGGACACAAGGATGCGGTAGCTAGGTAATTCGCCGGCGCCGGGCTTTTCCGTCTTAGGCAGAATCCGCGTCGGTATCCCTTCACCTTCAAAAAGCTCCTTCCACATCTCCGCTATTATCAAATTAGTTGCGCTCTTAACTTGAACCCACATATCCTAACTCGCTACCATTTCATCAAGTCAAATTTATCAACATCAACAGATTCTCGATTACGATAAATAGTGATTATTATGGCTATGCCAACAGCAGCCTCAGCCGCAGCCACCACCATGACAAATATGGCAAATATCTGCCCGGTAAGAAACATGGGCACAACGTAGCGGGAAAAAGCAACCAGGGCGATGTTAGCTGCATTGAGCATAATTTCAATGCACATCAAAATGACCACAGCATTACGCTTAGCCAAAACCCCATATAACCCAATGGAAAAAAGAACCGCTGATAAAACAAGGTAATGCTCTAGTCCAACTGACATCTTTATTTCTCCCTTATCAGCACAATAGCACCTAGCACCGCCGCCAAGAGCAACACTGCGGTAATTTCCACAGGTAATATAAAGCCACCTTCGCCGAACAGGCTCGCACCTATGGCTGCCGTTGTCGGCTGTTGAGGTGGCTCACCGCTCGTTTCCCATTTGGTGCTTATCACAGTGAAAACCATAGTCCCTAAAAGCAGCAAGCTCACAACCAATGCGGGGATGCGCAGTTTCCCCGATGGATTGCCGTGCCAAACTTCGCGTGTAAGCATGATTGCCACAATAATCAATACTGAGATAGCTCCCACGTAAATAAGTATCTGCACAACCGCCAGGAAGTCTGCGTAAAGCGTTATATATATCCCAGCTATGGTTAAGAAAAGCAGAACCAGAGAAAGAGCTGCCCGAAAGACATCACGCAAGATAACCACAGCCAACGCTGCACAGACGGTCACGGCTGCCAATATCCAGAAGATAATATCAAACACCTCGACCTCTCTTCTTGCTCAGTCCTAGCCAGCTCAATTTTTGTCCACCTCCCTCCCTGCCCCCGTAAATAAGCAAGCTCTGTTTAGGCAGACTCGCCTCAATCTTTGGACGAGCATAACCACTGGGCTGCCTTACATCAGACAACTGGAGCTCTTCTTTGCTCAGAATGAGCTTTCGACGTCTATGCTGCGCCTGCTCATAACTGCGCCCCATAGCCAGAGCATCGTATGGGCAAGCCTCAACACACAAGCCGCAGAACATACAACGTCCAATATCTACTTCGAACTTGTCAACCACATAATTGTTCTCATTACCTACATGGGTAACAATCTCAATATTTCCTTGAGGGCAAGCCTTGGCACAAGTAGCACAGCCGGTGCATCTATCGGGAAACCACACCAGCTCGTTGCCCCGTATGCGCCGGGAAACGACTAACTTCTCCTCGGGATACTGCACCGTAATCGGGGCGCGGAATAGATGCTTGAATGTCACCGCCATCCCTTTAGCTATGCCGATTCCATATCTCTCAAACTTCAACTCGGCCGCCTCCTAAGGCAAACAACTTCGACCATAAAACAATCAGAACACCGGCAGAAACGAAATTCACTGCTACTATTATCCACGGCATAGTTTCCGGCAGCCACAGCACCTCGGCAGCAATGATAAATAGGTTAATTATGGCCATAGGTAATAAACCCTTCCAAGCAAAAGCCATTAATTGGTCTACACGCAATCTGGGGAGAGTAGCTCGCATCCACACAATAACCGAAAACACCGCCATGACTTTAATCAAAAACCATATAATCGGTGGCAATAATGGCCCTTGCCAGCCACCTAGGAACAACGTAGTGATAATACAGGAATAAGCCAGAGCATGGCCATACTCGCCCAGATAGAACATAGCAAACTTCATCCCAGAGTATTCTATATGGTAGCCGGCGACTATTTCAGAATCAGCCTCAAGAAGGTCAAACGGGCTCCGGTTCATCTCAGCCACCGTGCCCAAGAAAAAAATAACAAAACCAAGAGGCTGCAGTATGAGGAAAGGAATATCCTGGGAAGCAACAATTTGAGTCATTGAAAGCGACCCGGTCATCAACACCACACCCAGAATCGCTAGAACCACAGGCAGCTCATAGCTCACCATTTGAGCTACTGTCCTTAAAGCTGCTATCAAGGCATACTTATTATTTGACGCCCAACCCGCCATGTATATACCGACTGCAGACACTGAACTGATTGCCACTACATAAACTATGCCCACATTAAGGTCGGTTAAGATAGCCCTTTCGCCGAAGGGTACAACAGCAAAAATCATCAATACCGGCACAAAGACAATCACCGGAGCCAGCCAGTGAATCACTTTATCACCCTTAGCCGGCACAATGTCTTCTTTCAATAGTATCTTCAAAGCCGTAGCAATCGGCTGGAAAATCCCCTCCGGACCAAGCCGGTTCGGACCTAGCCGAATTTGGAATCGACCCAGTAGACGCCGCTCGTACCAAATGAAGATGATAACCGTAATCACAACAAAGGCGAGAACAACCACTATGCCAACCACACCCGGCACGATATAGGCTGCCCAATCCGGCCAGATACCGCCTAACCGCAACTGAAATTGTTCCAGCAGCGTCATTACCTGTCTATCTCTCCCAGGCAAACATCGATGCTGCCAAACGTAATTATCAAGTCGGCAACCTTCCAGCCGACAACCATATCCTTTAACGCAGTCAGATTAATCAGCGTCGGAGGGCGAATATGTAACCTGTACGGAGCAATTGAATTATCGCTGACCAGGTAGAAGCCAAGTTCACCTTTTGGTGCTTCTATATGCCCGTAGACCTCACCAATCGGCGGCCGCAGCAAATGAGGCACTCTGGCACAAACCTCACCTTCAGGCAACTGAGCTATCGCTTGCTCCAAAATGCGAACGCTCTGCCTCATCTCCTGCATCCTCACCCAGTACCGGTCATAGTTATCACCCACGGTGCCAACTGGTATCTCAAAGTCAAAGCGGTCATAGATTGAATAGGGGTCAGCTCGACGAATATCCCACTTCACACCACTGGCTCGAAGCACCGGACCGCTGGCCGCGGTGTTTATGGCAGTATCTCTCGGCAGAATGCAGACCCCTTTAGTCCTTGCCAATAAAACTTCATTCTGAGATAAAAGCTGGTCATATTCATCAATAAACCCCGGCATTTCAGCCACAAATTTTTTCAGAGCCGGTAAAAATTCTTCAGGGACATCCTGGCTAACTCCACCGATGCGCATATAGTTGTAGGTAAGCCGCTGACCGCAAACCATCTCATATAAATCCAGAAGCTTTTCCCTCTCCCGCCACATATACAATACTGGCGTCATCATAGCCCCAAGATCGTTAAGGAAAAAGCCGACTGCCATAAGATGGTTGGCAATACGCATCGTCTCGGCCATGATAATCCTCAGGTACTCAGCCCGCTCCGGAATTTTTATCCCGGCCAACTTCTCCACAGCCAGCACATAGGCGAAATTGTTCGTCATCGAAGCTACATAATCGAGCCTGTCGGTCAGCGGGATTATTTGGGTATACGTTCTGGTCTCCCCTAACTTCTCGATGCCCCGATGTAGATAACCGATAACAGGTTCTACATCAACAACCACTTCGCCATCAAGAGTAACCCTCATGCGGAAGACACCATGGGTTGATGGGTGCTGTGGACCCATATTAAGGATAAAAGGCTCAGTCCTTATCGCCATCTAGAGATAATCCCTCCGCAACGGATACCCAACAAACCCTTCCCAGAGCAACAAACGCTTCAAATTAGGATGCCCTTCAAAGATAATGCCCATGAGGTCATAGGCTTCCCGCTCTTGAAAATCAGCCGAGCGCCATAAACTAACCACCGAAGGCACTGCAGGCTTATCGCGGTCATGGCATCTGGTCTTCAAAACCAAACTGTGGTTATGCTTCAACGAAATCACATGGTAAACAACTTCGAAATAATCCATGTAATCGACGGCAGTTAGATTTGTAAGATAGTCAAAATCAAGCGCTGGAGTATTCTTTAGAAACTCCGCCACCTGATAAAGAGACTTACTAGTCACAACAACAGCCGCCTTGTCAGCAGCAACAACTGTCCCGGGAAACGCTTTGGTTATTCTCTTGGCTACCTGCTCACCATTTAAGGCCGTGGTCACGCTTTGTTTATACTCTCCTTAACGATTTTCTCGTGTATCTTCCTTATGCCGTGAAGCAATCCCTCAGGCCGAGGCGGACACCCGGGCACATAGACATCAACCGGAATTATGCGATTGATGCCCGGGACAACACTGTAAGATTCCTTGAAAGGCCCGCCGCTAATGGTGCACTGTCCCATAGCTATCACCCATTTAGGCTCAGCCATCTGCTCATATACCAGTTTCACCGCGGGTGCCATCTTCCAAGTAAGTGTTCCAGCGACAATCATCAAATCAGCCTGGCGCGGCGACCAACGGAAGATATCCATGCCGAAGCGAGCGATGTCAAAACGCGAAGCTGCCGTACCAATCATCTCAAAAGCGCAGCAGGCCAAGCCAAACATAAGCGGAAATAATGACCGCGACCGCGCCCAATCAAGCACATAATCCACCGTAGTAACCAGAACATTCCGCCTGATCTCCTCATCAAGCCAGCTATCAGGATCAGGAATAGGCTGCTGAGAGGCCGCCATCAGCGAGTTAATCTTTAGGCCCTCAGCTAAATCAATCTCATTCAAGGTCATCATCGAATACTTCTCTACTTCCATTCCAGGGCTCCTTTGAGCCAAGCGTAAATGTAGCCCACCATAAGGATTACAAAGAAAACAGCTATCGCAATCAGCCCAAACATACCCAGCCCCTTAAGATTTACTGCCCAGGGATACAGAAAAACAGTTAATACGTCGAGCGCAACGAAAAGAACAGCAAAGAAGTAATAGCGAAAGTTGAATTGAACCCACGTTTTACCGATAGTTTCCATGCCGCACTCATAAGTGGAAGTCTTGGCTGGATTGCTTTTCCTGGGGACGATATTGAAAAAGCTAAGAGTTAAAGGTAGGAGTAGAGTGGTAACCATGAACAGTATACCTACGATAAGGAGTATACCAATATATCCGAAGTCAGCTAGCAAATACTCATGCCTCCCCGCCTAGTTTACTCTGAAAACTTCGCTTTTCATAGGTCCCAAAGTCCGATTTTGAAACAGCGAGGCCCCATAAAAGAGCTAAACGAATCTCTCATGGGTACTAAAAATGCCGTTTGAAAGTATATCACACACACAAAAGAGAGGGCAAAGCTTGACTATAGAATAAGTCAATGTATAATAATGCAGGTAAAGGTTCCGGACAATGCGTATTACCGGCGGCGTTGCCAGAGGACAACAATTGAAGGTGCCCCAGAACGATTTAGTTCGTCCAACAACAGATAGGGTGAGAGAAGCCATCTTCTCCATTCTAGCCTCCCTCACCAGCCACTGGTCTCGAGGGCTAGACTTGTTCGCTGGTAGCGGCGCTCTGGGTATCGAAGCTCTAAGCCGCGATATAGAGTGGATCGACTTCGTCGACCAGGCACCCAAATGCTGTGCTATCATTAAACAGAATTTGCAGAAGCTCGGATTTTCACAAAAAGCTCATGTCTATTGCTGTAACGTAGCTAAAGCCCTTACCTTCCTTAAAGACAAATACGACATTGTATTTATGGACCCGCCTTACTCAGACCAGTCAATAAATCATATGGCAACGCAATTAGCCAGCTCGAGAATCATAGATGACGAATCATTAATCGTGATTTCCCACGCTTCCCGTTCCCCACTACAAGACAGCTATGACGGCCTATCTTTAATCAAAGAAAAACAATACGGTGACACCTGTATTTCGATATACCAAAAACGCGCTCCCGGAAAAGGAGGTTAAACTTTGACTATCGCTATCTATCCCGGCAGCTTCGACCCTATAACTCATGGACACCTCGATATCATCAAACGCGCTTCCTCAATATTCGACGAGTTAATCGTCGGTGTTTATGACAGGCCTGAGAAACGGCTTCTATTCTCTACCGAAGAACGAGTAGAGATGACCCGGCAAGCCATGGCTCATCTGAAGAATGCTAAGGTTAAATCCTATTCTGGGCTTACCGTCGATTTCGCTAAAAATGTGGGGGCACAAGTCATGGTCAGGGGATTGAGGATGAGTTCCGACTTTGAACGAGAGTTTGAGATGGCGATGATGAACAAAAAGCTGGCACCTGACCTCGAACTGGTCTGTTTTATGGCAAGCCTGCAATATCAATTCCTCAGCTCCAGCCTGCTTAAGGAAGTAGCCCAGCTAGGAGGTTGCCTTGAGGCGATGGTGCCAGACCACGTGGCCAAAGCACTGAAGAAAAAGTTTACCCCGTAGACTTGTAAGCCTTGACCGATAAGCGTTACTAGACAATATCACTAGAAATAGTTACTATATTAAATTCTAAGGAGGTTAACTTAAAAAATGGCGTACAAGATCACTGACGAGTGCATCAGCTGCGGTGCCTGCGAGCCGGAATGCAAAAACCAAGCCATCAAAGAAGGAGCATCGATATACGACATCGACCCCGCTAAGTGCACTGAATGCGTTGGCTGGTTTGCGTCACCTAAATGCGCTGAGGTTTGCCCAGTAGATTGTTGTGTTGCAGACGCTGCTCATAAGGAAAGCAAGGAACAGCTGCTGGAAAAGTGGAAGAAGCTGCACCCTGGCAAAACTCCAGAAGCTACTTAATCAGACAAAAAACACAAATTTAGCTCAAATAACTAAGACAGCAATCGGTCGCTTGCTGTCTGTTGTTACTCTTTGGAGAAATCTGCCCTCTAACCAAGCCGCCAGAAAACCCAAAAGCATATAAAGGTTATTGTGAATGCTTACCATCGACTATGACCTCATAGGAATTAAGGATGGTGAGCGAGTTCTAGACGTCGGCTGCGGTGAGGGCAGACACAGCTGGGAAGCCTGCAAGCGAAACGATTGCCTGGTTTGTGCCTTAGATATTGAGGAGGTGAATCTCAAAAAGGCACATTACGCCCTTTATTTAATGGAACAGCAGGGCGAAACCAAGGGAAAATGGCTTCTAGCTAGGGGGGACATAACCAGCCTCCCCTTCAAAGATGCTTCCTTCGATAAAGTCATTTGTTCCGAGGTGTTGGAACACATCCCTGACGACATTCAAGGTATCAGTGAGCTGGTCAGAGTTCTAAAAGACAATGGCGCGCTTGCCATCAGCGTCCCATCGTATCTGCCCGAAACCATCTGCTGGAAATTATCCAGAGGTTACCACAGGAAGCCGGGAGGTCATATCAGGATATACAAAGCCAGCGAAATCACATCTAAGCTACAGCAGAACAACCTGCATATCTTTGCAGTACGCCGCAAACACGCCTTACACTCCTTTTACTGGATATTACGCTCTCTGTTCGGAGTAGAGAACGAAAAGGCTATTATTCCTTCTCTTTACCACAAGTTCTTGGTCTGGGACATATACAAGAACAGCAAACCCGTCCGCCTGCTCGATGAATTCCTCAACAAATTTTTCTCCAAAAGCCTGGTCCTCTACGCCCGCAAAGCTCAAACATAACACGATTACGGCGATTTTTTTAGACGATACCAATTTCCTTGCTTCGGTCTACACCTCAGCACCACAACATCGCTGAGAGACGGCAGATGTCGAGCCAATTTATCTAGCGTTTTTAATATGGCAAGCGAGATGCCCCTGGGGCACTTAGCCAAAAACATACCCCACCACGGAAGACCAAAGAGCAATGACACCCCGATAGCCTTTTCTACTTTAAAATGGTTGCCCACCAGACGCCTGAGAAATGAGTAATCAAATTTATATGTGTGGTCCTCCGGCACTTCCCATAGCATTCTCCCCTCTGTAGCCTTAAAGCCAAATACCTTCCTGAACCACCACACCGTCTTCCCCCACCTGAATCCAAGGCTCTCAAAATTAGCTATGGCTATTATCGCTTTTCCTCCAGGCCTAAGCACCAGGGCAATCTGCTCCATGACCATGGGCGGGTTAGGAAAATGGTCCAGAGCTCCTTTGCATATAACCTTGTCTACAGAATGAGCTCGGAACGGCACATGCTCGCCCACCCCACTGACCAGTCTCATCTTCGCTCCATTCTCAGAAATATGCTTCCTGGCACGTCTTATCATCACCTTTGAAGGTTCAAGGCCAACAACCACCGCACCTCTCTTTGACAACTCCACGCCATCAATACCCCTGCCGCAGCCGATATCCAGTATAACTTCACCTTGTCTCGGATTCACGCTTTCCAAAGTGGCTTCGTTCATCCTCCGAAACAGGAACTCCGCATCCGGATAAACCACCTCAGGAAAGAGCTGCCCATCATCCCACTCCAAGTCAAATCGAGCATTCTTTTTGTCATTGCCAGGAGCGTTAGCGACATGGCAATCTCTCAACAAGTTCTCCCCCCCCCCTTGAATGGTGAAGGTGAAACCCTGAGATTGTCACGCTCTGGTCGCAATGACATAGGGGAATTGCCCAACAACTTACTCAGTAAGATAGGTTCTTACTTGGCTCCTAAAGCCTTAGCCTTGTTATAAGCGGCGATGACCGCCTGGAGAAGCAGCGACCGCAATTTGCCTGCTTCCAACTGCAGCAGTCCTTCGGTGGTCGTCCCTCCCGGCGATGTCACCATGTTCTTCAGCTCCGCCGGATGCTTACCCATCACCTCCACGGCTCGCGCTGAACCCAGCACCGTCTGCACCACCAGCTTTTCAGCCATATCACGGGGTAAACCTATGTGCACACCGGCATCGACCAACGCCTCGATAATGAGAAACACATAAGCCGGACCGCTGCCGCTTAAAGCGGTTGCCATATCTATGTATTTCTCACTAATGACATAGATTTCCTTGCCCATGGCAGCCAGAATAGACTGCGCCATATCCTTCTGCTTCTGGTTCACCCCATCAGTAGCTGTCCAAACCGTCATGCCTTCACCGATTTGTGCCGCCATGTTAGGCATCGCCCGAACCAAACAAGAATGGCCTAACCCCTGGTGCAAACTCTCCACAGTAGCCCCAGCCACTATGGACAACACCATCTGCTGAGATGATAGCCCCTTCAGCTCAGCCATCACCTTACCCAGTTCCTGCGGTTTCACCGCCAGGACAATTACTTCAGCCCCTTTAATTGTCTCCTTATTATCAGCCACAACCCTGACACCGTGCTTCTTCTTCAAGACATCTCGTCGTACTTTACTGACATCGCTGACAACGATGTCACCGGGCTTAGCCGTTCCTTTAGTCAGCAGGCTCTTAATTATCGCCTCCCCCATAATCCCACCACCGATAAAACTTATCTTCATTGCTGCCTCCTCTCGCCGAATATAGCTCGACCTATTCTTAGCATGGTCGCCCCTTCCTCAATCGCCACCTCAAAATCATCGGTCATACCCATAGACAGATGTTCCAGTCCCAACGAATCTCGAAGCTCCCGCAGCTTTCGGAACACGGGACGGACTTCCTCAATGTCAGCCACGAATGGAGCCATAGTCATAAGTCCCATCACCTTCAAATTGGGCAAATGCTTTACCTCGTTTACCGCCACGGCAATCTCTCCCACAGAGAAGCCACCCTTTGTCGCCTCCCCGGAAACATTGACCTCAAGCAAAACAGGCAGTGGTTTTTCAGCCCGCCTACTCAAAACCTCAGCCAGCCTTATCGAGTCAACGCTGTGTATTATGTCAAATAAATCAATAGCCCGCCGGGCCTTGTTGCTCTGGAGATGTCCCACCATGTGCCAAGTCACATCTGGCTTGAGGTCTGAAAGCTGTGCTATCTTATCCTCTGCCTCCTGGACTCGGTTCTCACCGAAATTTCTTATCCCGCAGCCAAAAGCCACCCTTATCGCCGAAACATCAACCCCTTTGGTAATTGCCACCAGCGTTATCTCGCCGGGCAGCCTGTGACTTCGTTCACAAGTCCGGGCAATGCACCCCTGCACTTCTTCGATATTTGCCGCTATACTCACCGCCCTCTATTCTAACACACTGGCACTGATATCACTCAAAACAAGAAGGGTATGAACATCCTGGTTGTCTTCATATATACACCGTAATCGGCACCAAAATTGCGGATGTTCTCCGACTCTTCTACCTTAGCAGTAGCTACCAGAAAGGCTGAGGCCGCTAGAGCCAGGATACCGCCGAGCCATGAAGGACTCTTGAAGAATGCTCCCCAGGCAAGGAACAGCAATGAGCTATAAAGAGGATGGCGGATATACTTATAGGCACCAACCATCACCAGAGTGGTCGTGTCCTCAATCCCGCTTTTCGGTCTGCCAATCACATGAAGCAAATAAAATCCATGCGCCGCCAAGACAATTGAGGCGAGCAACAGCAACCAGGAAACGATTTGATGCACAGAGAATGGGTCGCTAAACCAGCGCTCCAGGTTGAGCAGAATTAAGATTAAAATGGATTCGAAGGCGAAGAAGCGGTAAAAACCATGCGAGCGTGGATTACGCAAGGATTGCCATGAAACAACGAAAATCCCCACAGACACAACAATAAAAATGGACACTTTCAATATGAGCATCGTTCCGCCCTAGGACTTATCTGTCATTGCGACCCTGAGCGTAGCGAAGGGGTGGCAATCTCACGGTTTCTTAAATCTGACTGTATAATTAAAGAAGTTCCCTGACACCTTATCCACCACAAAACCGGCTCCGTTACCTAACTTGATGGTAGTAGACTTCCAGGGATAATCGGGGTCGGGAAACAGTTCGGTCACAGCAAAAAATCCACCTCGTTTCAACACCCGCTTAACCTCCTGCAAAGCCCTGCTTCTATCGGGTATCTCCTGGAGGACAGTCACCATATTCACCAAATCGAGAGAGTTATCCTCAAATGGCAGCTCATAGGCATTGCCCTCAATCAGTTTGATATTCTTAATATCCTTATTCTCAGGCTTGGACAGCTTCCTCTCAAGCTGCTTCAACATATCCGCCTGTATATCGAGGGCGTAGACCTTGCCTTTTTCACCGACTGTCCGGGCAATAAAAGGTGTAAATGCTCCGCTGCCGCAGCCAAGGTCCAAAACCTGCATCTCTCTTTTTACCCCACTCCGTTCTATCAACTGAGCCGGCGGCTGTATTCTTCTTCTATAACCGCTATCCAGCAGCCGCCCGATGAACGCCGGCGCCGGAAAACGAAACATCTTCCTGACTACCTTAGCCAGGCTAATCCACAGTATAGGAAACGCCAGAATTACTAATATGATTATTAACAGTGTTTTAAGCGCCATACAATTAACACCTCAGCCAGATTTTGTGAGCAACAGCCGTCAATGGCTTGGCTTCTCTTGGTATTGTATCGATATAACCTCCGAGCCTGTCTCGAATAATTCAGACTTGATCTCATGGACCAAACCCCAGGCCTTAGCCTCATCAGGATTCAATGTAGTTCTTTCCAGCATGGCATCTGTCACATCTTGAACAGTCTTGCCAGTATTTGCCGCTATGACTTTGGCAATATTCTCAATGTCAATCCTGAGCCCTTTCAATCTCTCCTCAAGTTGCTTCTCTTCCAGGCGCTCGTTTTGAAAACCAGCAGCTACGCCATGAAGCAGGAATCGCGCCTGCGGAACTGAAAGTCTCTTGCTCCCTCCACAAAATAGTACAACTCCGATAGAATCGACACTGCCAAAATTATGCGTGGTTACATCTACAGGCAAGCCCTTTAGATAGTTGTAAGCCGATAAGCCATGAAAGACAGAACCACCGGGAGATGAAATGAGTATGATGAAGTGATTAGCACCTTGTTTCATCTTCTGGTCAATTGCATCCATCAAAGCGTTGATCGTGCCATCAATAACCGGAGCAAAAAACTTAATAACTACAGGTTTCGTTGCCATATTACGACCTCCCTTTGCCAATAATGGCAGCCAACATTTCTGAAGCTTTACTAAGCACCATAGGCATTGCCTTCAATCAGCTTGATGTTCTTGATATCTCTGTTCTTTGGTGCTGTATCCTCCTCCTGTAACCGCTATCCAGTAGCCGCCCGATAAACGCCGGCGCTGGAAAATGCACCAGCTTCCTGACTACCTTGGCCAGGGTGACCCACAGAATAGGGAATGCCAGGATGACCAGTATTACTATTAATACGATTTTCAGTGCCTCCATTGTTATCTCCTTATTTGCTGCCAGACCACATCCACCCCCACATAACAAAAAGGCTGTCGATCATCAGAACCGTCAGAATAGTGCCGATCACCACACAGCAAATAAAAACAAAGGGAGCTAGGATTCAAGACGCTGCGTAAGCCTGTCTCTCAAATCAACAATGCCGTCCCCAGTCCTAACCCACCGTTCTCCCTCTTTCTTCCAACCCTCCCAAGACATAAGTCTGCCTTTTCCTTCCGGGTAATTACTATCTTCCTGCCCCCATATCCATTTATAAGCCTTCATTAAGGCTTCGGGTGACTCCCCACAAGGAGTACCCAACCGGATATCTCCTATGACATCATCAGGTTCTTCTCCATTAACGACTCTTTCAAATAATTATGACCGGGCAGACGCACGTCCCGTAATATCATGACTACTATGGCATCATGACCTCTACTTTAAACTTCCTGAGTATTCGGGCACATTTCTTATAAGCATCTCTATACATAAGCAAGTCCCCAGCGTTGTCAATCTGATATTCTTTACCGTCCCTGATGCCGAGCTTCTTAAGTTCATAAAGCACACCCCCGTAATCTGCCATATCTTCGAGTTCCGAAGTAACTGCTATAACCACATTTCCGTACAACGTTAGACCACTACTACTTTGCAACTTCATAGTTATGCTCCTCTCTCAGCAAATCCAAACTGTTCTCGTTTATCATTATGTAACAATGCTGAGTTATATAGTTCCTCTAGATCTTTATAGAATATAAACAGGAATTTACTCTTAAAATCCCTAAATGGGGTTTGATTTACATATTGATCAAACAACTCTTTCTCCTTTTCAGTGGGACCTATGATGTAGAATTTGGCGGGGAATCTTCTCGGTATCTTCAATAGCCTGTCCAATCCAGACTTCACCCTTGTAGTCTCTTCAACTTCAAAAGCATACACCGGAAACAGTCCGTAATCATCTTCGTCAAACCACAATACATCTATTTCTCTAATCTTTGCCAAATTGGGCCCTCTGAAAATATCAGTACAGTCAGCCACTGTGACAAAGTCTCTTAACGGCTTATCCTGAAAGCTCCTAGAGGTCTGATCATGTGGTGGTATATAAGTTTCATAACCATAAATCTTGCCCACGGTCACCAACATTCCCTGAGCAATTCCATGATCGATCTCTGGCTTTTCTGTGAAGCCCTGCGCTTCTGGCTTTACGTAAACCTCTTCAACAACCCTATAAATACCGCTTCGTTCGGGTGAAACTGGTTCAAATATCTTATACTGTCTTACTACCCTTCTTATAGTATCTCGCCAAGTTGGGTTCGTTCTTGTCTTTGGGTGACCTTCTATTATCCTGTTTATTTCAGATAAATGGCCTTGTCCACCTAATTCTAATAGAGTATCCCTTACAACATCTTTCCAAGTCAATTTTTGCTTATCCATCTAAACCACCACCTCAGTTTCTCCAAACTACCCCACCACTATATTCACCAACCGATGCGGGACATAAATAACCTTGGCGACATTGTTGTCTTTAATATATACCTTTATCCGTTCCCGACTCAAGGCCAGTTCCTTAGCCTCGGCTTCAGTGATGGACACGGGCACGGTAACCCTGTCCCGCACTTTGCCGTTTACCTGAATGACCAGCGTGACCTCCTCCTCTTTAGCCAGTTTCTCATCCCACTTGGGCCAGAGTTGATTGTGAATACTATGAGTTTGGCCGGTCTTTTCCCATAGCTCCTCGGTTAGGTGCGGTGCCGTCGGCGCCAGAAGCAGCAATAAGCTGGCTATAGCCTCATTCCACAACGAAGCTGAAACCGTCCCCTGCTCCTGCACCTTGCTGAGATAATTGGTGAACTCCATCAATGCCGCCAGCATGGTGTTGAAGCGGAACCGCTCCATGTCATTGGTTACCTTCTTGATGGTCTTGTGAATAATACGGTTCAACTCTTTTTCCACATCAGGGACAACCTTTTTCTCCGAATAGCCAGCCGTTACCAGATTCCAGACTCGGTTCACCCAGCGGCTCATGCCGACAATGCCCTGGTCGCTCCACTCACCACCCAACTCCCAGGGTCCGATGAACATTAGATAGGCTCGAACGGCATCAGCACCTATCTCAGATACGTAGACATCAGGCGTAACCACATTGCCCCGGGACTTGCTCATCTTGTCACCCTGGTAAATAATCGTCCCCTGGTTGAAAAGCTTTATAAAGGGCTCATCGAAATTCACCAACCCCATATCTCTAATCGCCTTGATGAAAAAGCGGGAATAGAGAAGATGCATTACAGCGTGTTCGGCACCGCCGGTGTACAGGTCCACCGGCATCCAGTGCTTCAGCTTAGCCTTATCAAAGGGATGTTTATCAACGCCGGGACTGGTATAACGCAGGAAATACCACGAGGAGCACATAAAAGTGTCCATGGTATCGGTTTCCCGCTGTGCCGGCGAGGAGCACTTCGGACAGGTGGTGTTAACAAAAGACTCACAATATTTCAGCGGTGACTCGCCGGTAGGCCTGAACTCGGCATCAGGAGGCAGCATAACGGGCAAATCTTTCTCCGGCACGGGCACAATGCCACATTTATCGCAATACACCATGGGAATAGGCGCACCCCAGTAGCGTTGGCGTGAGATTAGCCAGTCGCGTAGCCTGTAGGTGACAGCCCGCTTCCCCCAGCCCTTTTTCTCCATGTAATCGCAGATAGCCTCAAATCCCTGGTCGCTGGGCAAACCATCGAACTGCCCCGAATTCGCCATGGTCCCATCTTCAGTATAAGCGCACTCCAATTCTTCTCCAGACCAATCCTGTGGAGCGATAACTACTCGAATGGGCAAGCCGTACTTCTTGGCGAACTCAAAGTCACGCTGGTCGTGGGCTGGGACTCCCATCACCGCCCCGGTGCCGTAGCTGAGGAGCACGTAATCGGTAATCCAGATGGGCACCGGCTGACCATTCAGCTTGTTAATCACATAGCTTCCCAGGAAGACGCCGGTCTTTTCCCTCTCCGCAGATGTCCTTTCAATCTCTGTTTGCCTCTGAGTTTGAAGTATATAAGCCTCCACCTCAGACTTGTGTTCCGGTGTGGTGAGCAGAGGCACCAAGGGGTGTTCCGGCGCCAGGACAAAGAAGGTTACCCCGAAGATAGTATCAGGACGGGTGGTGAATACACTTATCTCCTTGGTATCAACGCCTTTATGCTCCAGCCCAAAGGAAATCTCGGCACCGGTACTCTTGCCAATCCAATTGTTCTGCATGATTTCTATACGCTCGGGCCAGTCTATCTTACCGAAGCCCAGAAGCTCATCGGCGTATTTGGTGATGCGGAAAAACCACTGCTCCAACAATTTCCTGAGCACCGCCGTGCCGCAGCGCTCACAGGAGCCCTCACCGACCACCTGTTCATTAGCCAGCACCGTCTGGCACGTGGGACACCAGTTTACCGGTGCTTTAGCTCGATAAGCCAGCCCAGCCTCATAAAGCTTGAGGAAAAACCACTGCGTCCATTTATAGTATTCGGGTAGGCAGGTGACTACCTCACGGTTCCAGTCATAGATGGCACCGATGCTCCTGAGCTGACGGCGCATGTTTTCGACATTCTCCATCGTCCAAATGTAAGGATGAATGCCGTGTTTAATAGCAGCATTCTCCGCCGGCAGGCCGAAAGCATCAAAGCCCATGGGATGCAGCACATTATAGCCCTGCATACGCTTAAATCTGGCCTGGACATCCGAAGGCGCCATAGCATACCAGTGCCCGATATGGAGATCACCTGAGGTATAAGGGAACATGGTCAGGGCATAAAATTTGGGGCGACTGTCACCATCCTTAACTTCATAAAGTCGGTCAGCCGCCCATTTCTCTTGCCATTTCTTTTCGATTTCCTGAGGATTATATTTAACAGCACACATAACAGGCTGATTTTATCCCGTTGGAGCTATCCCGTCAACCTTATCCCGTTTGAGGGTGTTATGTCATTGCGGGGAGTGACAGCGACGAAGCAATCCCAGTGGGGATATGGAATTGAGATTGCCACGCCTACGGCTCGCAATGACACGGGGGACTGTTATTCAACAAGAGTACAGCGGTGTATAATGTGAACATGGAAAGGCAAGAGTTTGAGGCTGTCGTCTTCAGGGCAATAGAGGCATTGCCGGCGGAATTCAAAAGCAAACTGGAGAACGTCGATATTTTAGTCGAAGACTGGCCAAGTCCAAAGCAAATCCGTCAATTAAGGCTCAGAAGTAAGGCACAATTGCTGGGTCTTTACGAAGGAGTGCCTCAGACAAAGCGAGATAGTGGCTACAACCTGGTTCTACCGGACAAGATAACCATCTTCCAGAAGCCCATTGAGGCGCAGTGTCGCTCAAGCCAGGAAATCGAAAACGAAATCGGTAGAGTGGTACGCCATGAGATTGCTCACCACTTCGGCATCGGCGACGCCACCTTATACAAGATAGAAAGACAAAAATCCAGGAAGAATAAAGAGAGCACCTAGCACTCCCTGCCCGCCATTGAGACCGAAGCTAAACAACCCGGATTAGCCTCTTAAGGCAAGAAACTCCAAATACTAAACACTAAATCCTAAATAATGTCAAAATTCAAATTTTCCAAATCCCAAGGTGCAATTTTTGGGTCATTGGCATTTTGGAATCTGAATTTGTTTAGGGCTTACTGAAAACAGATGCAAGAACAAATCTTTAAGCCTACCCGAAGCTCACATCTACTATTTCCCCGTATACTTGGGAGGCCGCTTCTCCAAGAAAGCCTTCGCCCCTTCTTTCTGGTCCTGGGTGCCAAAACACATGGCAAACAGGTCAGCTTCGCACTCAGCTCCGACAGAAAGTGGAGTCTCTAGAGATTTATTGACCGCAAGTTTAGCAAATTTCAAGATTGCCGGGCTCTTGCTTTTAAGTTTCTTTATGACTTCTTCAACTGCCTCTCTCAACTTTTCCGCCGGGACAACTTTGTTCACTAAGCCGAGCCGCAGGGCTTCCTCGGCCGAAATAGGGTCGCCGGTAAAAATCATCTCCCGTGCCTTCTTGTCTCCCACAAGCCTGGGCAAAATCTGGGTTCCGAGCCCACCCGGTATAACGCCAACGCTTATTTCCGGCTGACCAAATCGAGCATTCTCCGAGGCTATAATCATGTCGCAACTCATTGCTAGTTCACATCCACCACCTAATGCCAGACCGTTTACCATGGCTATGACCGGCTTGGGAATTTCCCTGATGAAATTATATGGCCTCTTCGCTCCCTTGTTCGATGTAATGACGCTAATTGTAGTCCAATCAACAAAATTGCTGATATCAGCACCGGCGCTGAAAGCCTTGTCGCCCGCCCCGGTAAGAACGATAACCTGCACCTCATCGTCTTCCTTGGCATCCTCTAAGGCAGTGATAACCTCACTGCGCAAGGTCTGATTCTGAGCATTATACTTCTCAGGTCGGTTTAAGGTTATCCAGGCAACATTGTCCTTCTTCTCATAAATAATTGTCTCGAATTTCATTACTATCCTCCCTTATATCGTAGCGCCACCATCTATGGCCAGAACCTGTCCGGTCACATAGCTAGAAGCATCAGAAGCCAGAAAAACAACAGCTCCAACCATTTCCTCAGGTTCGGCTACCCGCCGCATTGGAGTTCCCAGCATGGCACCCTGCAGAACATCCGGGTTGCCCCAGAGGGCCTCACTGAAACGAGTCTTAGTCAGTCCCGGCGCTATGGCATTAACCCTGATATTATATTGAGCCCATTGTTGTGCCATAACTTTCGTTGCCATAATCACTCCAGCTTTACTTATGGAATAAACCGGCAATATGTCAGGGGTAATCCCAGCCACGGAGGCAACATTGATAATCTTGCCTCCACCTTGCCCCTTCATCACCCTGGCCACCGCCTGACCGAGGAAGAACAGCCCTTTCAGATTTAGATTCATAATGGAGTCCCAGGCGCGTTCCTCTATATCTATAGCCTGGTCCATAGTCGGGTTGGTAGCTGCATTGTTCACCAAGATATCAATTCTGCCGAACTCCTCTTTGACCTTACTAACCAGGTTGTTTATCTCCTCAAGTCTGCCAACATGTGCCGCCACAACCAGCGGCTTCCTCTTCAATCCTTTTATCTCTTTAGCCACCTCCTCGAGGTCTGGTAATTTTCGACTGGCTAAAGCCACATCGGCACCGGCCTTAGCCAGCCCAACAGCAATCGCCTTCCCGATGCCACGGCTGCCACCAGTTACCAAAACCACTTTGTCTTTCAGAGAAAAATCATCCGGGGAAAAATTCATCACTTACCTCCTAAACAAGATTTATTAACTATGCTCAAAAACCAACATAAAAGTATATATCGCCAGTGGCATGATACGCAACTTAGCGCTTAGGTGTTTCCGATCAGGAGTTGCGAGATTAACGACCGCTTTTGCGCGACTCATCAAGCGTACGCCTCAAGTCTTTTACGAAGCTGGCGACTGATGTTAAATCGTTATCAGTCCCCATAAGTTGAATCGCCCGACTGCCTACAATCACCCCGTCGGCTATTTGGGCTACCTGTTTTGCCTGTTCCATGGTAGATATGCCAAACCCAACACACAGTGGCAGAATAGCTATCTTTCTCACCCTGGCAACAAATTCATCCAGGCCTGAGGGAAGATTGCCTCTGGCACCGGTAACGCCCGTTACCGAAACCAAATAAATGAAGCCTCGAGACCTCTCAGCCGCAAGTTCAATGCGCTTCTCAGTGCTGGTTGGAGCCAGGAGATAGACAAGGTCGAGGTTTTGTTTTTGGCTGATAGCTTCTAGTTGTGAGCCCTCGTCTGGAGTCAAGTCAGGGATGATTAAACCATCGATACCAGAATTAGCACAAGCACTACAGAATTCTTCAAGGCCGTAACTAAAAACCGGATTGAAGTAGGTCATAAACACGAGTGGTTTATCAACTTTTTGACTCAACTCTTTGGCCACTTCTAAACAGAGCTTGGGGGTAACGCCATTACTCAAGGCACAGAAGCTAGCCTGTTGTATAGTGGCACCATCGGCCAAGGGGTCAGAGAAAGGTATGCCCAACTCAATCATATCGCAACCGCTGCTTGCAAGGAGAGGAACAACCTTTAAGGTAGCTTCAATGCTAGGGTAACCGACAGTAATATAAGGTATAAGGGCAACATGACCTGGCCGGCCAAATACAGGAGCAATGCGGCTCAAGGCTGTGCTCCCAGTGCTTCAGCTACAATATGCATGTCTTTATCTCCACGACCGGAAAGGTTAACCACAATAATCTGCTCCTTGTCTAACGAATTTGCTAGCTTAACGGCATAAAATATAGCGTGGGCTGGCTCTAAAGCCGGGGCAATACCCTCAGTCTTACATAGGAGCTGGAAACCCTCAAGCGCCTCCTTATCGCTCACTGCGAAATACTTAGCACGTCCGGTGTCCTTGAGATAGCTATGCTCAGGTCCAACACCCGGGTAATCCAGCCCTGCAGAGATGCTATGTGTTTCTTCAATTTGCCCATCACTGCTCTGGAGGACATAAGACTTCGCCCCGTGGAGTACCCCCACCCTTCCTGCGACCAGTGAGGCGGCGTGTTCCCCTGTACTAAGCCCCTTCCCTGCTGCCTCCACCCCGATAAGCTTGACATCTTTATCGTTCAAAAAGGGATGAAAAATACCAATGGCATTGCTCCCACCCCCCACACAAGCGACTACATAGTCGGGCAGGCGATTACATTTGGCCAGAATTTGCTCTCTCACTTCCTTGCCGATTACAGATTGGAAATCACGCACCAACGTCGGATATGGATGAGGACCAACCACCGAACCTAGAAGATAGTAGCTGTCTCTAACATTGGTCACCCAGTCTCTCATCGCATCGTTGATGGCATCCTTTAGCGTTCGGCTACCTGTAGAAACAGGCCTAACTTCAGCCCCCATTAGTTTCATCCGGAAGACATTAAGTGATTGGCGGCGCATGTCTTCCTCACCCATGTAAACGATGCAATCCAAACCGAGCATGGCACACACTGCAGCAGTAGCTACACCATGTTGTCCGGCTCCAGTCTCAGCGATGATCCTACGTTTTCCCATTTTCCGAGCAAGAAGCCCTTGCCCCAGAGCATTGTTAATTTTATGCGCCCCGGTATGAGCCAAATCCTCTCTCTTAAGGAAAATCTGAGCACCATCGCAGTGCCTACCTAGCCTCTCTGCTAAGTAAAGTGGTGTCGGTCTTCCTGAGTAGTCACGAGACAGGGAATCAAACTCAGCCCAAAATGAAACGCCGGCTTTGGCATCCGCATAAACTCTTGCCAGCTCGTCCAACGCTGGTATAAGGGTCTCGGGGACAAAACGTCCACCATAATCACCAAAATAGCCTCTGTTATCAGGCAGCAACGAATAGCCTTCTTCGGTCACAAGCAAACCCTCCTATCTCATGAAAAACGACTAATATTTGTCTCAGCCCTCCTCACTGCCTCGATAAAGGCACTGATTTTTGCCACGTCTTTCCCACCGTCAGTCTCTACGCCGGTGGAGACATCAACTCCCCAGGGTTGAACTTCCTCGACCAGCCGGCCAACATTGGCTGGAGTTAGTCCCCCAGCAATAATAACCGGGGACCTTGCCGATATCCCCTTTGCTAATTGCCAATCAAAAGCCTGGCCTGTACCACCATAGTAATCCCCTGCTTTCGAATCGAGAAGGCAAACAAGTTTATGATAGCGCACTTGGTGGTACCCCACGACCATCTCGCCAACAATCTCCTCAATCGTACTGGTCAGTGACACGTGGAAAGTTTTGATAATCGGTCGTTCAATCTGCTGGCAGTAGTGCCAGGTTTCATCGCCGCTGAGCTGCACCCAATCTAAACGGCAGAGGTTCGCAATGTGGTTAACCTCGTCAACTGCAGCATTGGCAAAGACACCAGCAATAGCCGGATGGCGTCTTAAACTGCGAACTGCTTCAACTAACTTTAGTGCCTTTTCAGCAGAGACCTGACGCCGGCTGGTAGCAAAGACCAACCCTATGAAATCAGCACCAGCTTCCGCTGCTGCCAAAACATGCTGTACCTCAGATAGGCCGCAAATTTTAACCTTGGTCAAAATAGCTCCCTCATTTTGGCTGCAATATTAGATGCTGACATTAGAGATTCACCGATAAGGACCGCGTCAATGCCCAACTGTCTCAGCTTCTCTATATCGCTGCGCTCTTTTATGCCGCTTTCACTGACCACTATTCGGTCTGTTGGGATAAGCGGCCTCAATCGCTCAGTGGTAGCGAAATCTACTTTAAGGGTAGAAAGATCACGATTGTTGATACCGATGATCTTGGCTGCGCTCTTCAGAGCGATTTCGACCTCGGCTTCATTATGTACCTCAACCAGACAGCTCATGTTCAGCTCGTGACTCATTGCGAGCAACTCCTGTAATTTTTCTAACTTCAAAATAGACGCGATGAGAAGCAGACTGTCAGCACCGTAGGCTCGCGATTCGTAAACCTGGTATGGGTCGAGGATGAAATCCTTTCTCAGCAGAGGCAGCTTCTTATGCAATGCATTACTAATGTCCGCTAGGTGGTTAAGGCTGCCCCGAAAGTATCTTGCCTCGGTCAGTACCGATATGGCTGAAGCACCACTGTCAGCATATATTTTGGCTATCTCCACTGGGTCGAAGTCAGGATGAATGATACCCCTAGATGGCGATGCTTTCTTCACCTCGGCAATAAGTCTAACGTCCTCACCTCGGAGAGCTGAAGCGAAGTCGAGTGATGGAGGCTGCTCCAATGCCATCTTCTGCAGCTCTGTCATAGGGAGGATACGCTTCTTAGACTCAAGTGCTTGCAGAGTGTGTGATACTATCTCATCAAGAATCATTTTCCCTTAGCCTAAGCTTCGACTGAACTCAATTAGCTGGTCTAGTTTTGCCGCGGCACTGCCATTGTCAATTACTTCCTTAGCCATGGCTACTCCTTGCTGGAGCGTTTCTACCTTGTCTCCAGCTACCAGTGCGGCGGCCGCATTCATCAACACCACGTCTCGCTGCGAACCCAAGGTGCCGGAGATGGTATTACGCAATAATTCAGCATTCGCTTTGACATCACCACCCTTTATGCTGCCTGAGCTAGCCCTCGGTAGGCCGAAGTCCTCAGGACTGACGATATAGCGTTCTATATGGTCATTTTTGAGTTCGCAAACATGAGTCTTGCCAGTGATCGTTATCTCATCCAACCCATCCTCACCGTGGACTAACAAGGCGTGCTGACAGCCTAAGCCTTGAAGCACCAATGCCAGCTTCTCTATCAGCGACTCATCGCCTACACCCAACACTTGAGCCTTGGCACCGGCAGGGTTGGTAAGCGGACCGAGGATATTAAACACAGTGCGAATCCCAATCTCGCGCCGGGGAGCTGCAGCATATTTCATGGCGGGATGGAATACTGGAGCAAACATGAAACCAATTCCTATCTCCTTTAAACATCTCTGCACTTGCTCAGCATTAAGGTCGATTTTGACACCTAAAGCTTCCAGAACATCAGCACTACCACACTGGCTGCTCATGGCGCGATTGCCATGCTTGGCTATTTTAAGCCCGGCTCCAGCAGCAACGAAGGCAGCCGCTGTTGAGATGTTGAAGGTATGTGAACCGTCACCGCCGGTTCCGCAAGTGTCCACAACCAGCCCGTCGGTACTCACAGGAATAGCCTTAGCCCTCATAGTTCTGGATAAGCCGACGATTTCATCCACAGTCTCCCCTTTAAGTCTTAGTGCAGTAACAAAGGCGCCAAACTGGGCTGGAGTAGCTTCGCCCTCCATTATCTCCTCCATGACCTTTGCTGCCTCATCCGTAGCCAGTGAACGTCCTGACACTAAAGTCACAATAGCCTCTTTAATCATGCTGAATCACCTCCGTACCTAATCGTCTGCCGTTAATTGTAAAGTAGAGTTCTCCTAAGAAAGCCTTCTTATTCTGCTTGTCGATGCGAAATTCCTGAACAGTAGTAATTTTTCTTTCATAAATATCCTGATATTCGGTTTCTAGTCGTGGACAGTATGCCGCTGGTTTGCCGAACCACTCTCCCGTATAGTTAAAATCAATCCGTACATGTGCGCCCACTTCTAAGGCTTTGGACTCACGAGGAGGAAAGAATAGTACTTTTTCTGGGTGACTATCCAGGGGCATCCCCCATAATGAAAACCGCGCGTTAACGGCCACACCCTTACCCAAGTTTGCCCACTCAAATGTCGCCCCTGTGCCCGTTTGCAGAATCTTGTAGAGATGCTCATCGGGATCAAGCCCCTTAGTTTTTTGAGCTATGGAAACTAATAGCACAGGTAAGCATTCGGAATACCTCTGCGCTTTTATCTCTTCAGCTTGCTTCCTTGTGGCACCAGCAATTTCCGCAGTTCGTATAGCATAAATTCCAGTAACGCATATCAAGGCAAATAATAGGAGCAAATTCATAGCCTGACTCATATCAATGATATGCTTTATCAATAGAAAAACGATTAAACCGGCAAAAACAATTAGAAGAATACTTAACTTTTTTAATTCATTCTTTCTCACCTACTTATCCTCCCTTAAGAAAATTTCTCAAAATATCCTTTCCCGCTTGGGTCATAAATGATTCAGGATGAAACTGAATGCCTTCTACCGGATATTGGCGATGACGTAACCCCATAATCGTGCCATCATCCGTCCATGCTGTTATTTCAAGGCAATCAGGAAGCCCACCACGCTCCACTACCAACGAGTGATAGCGAATAGCAGAGAAGGGATTAGACAGCCCAGCAAACACCCCTTGGTTGCTATGGTATATAAGGGATGACTTACCATGCATAATCTCCTTGGCTTGCCCAATAGACGCACCATAGCTATAACCGATGCACTGGTGCCCCAGACAGACGCCCAGTATGGGCAACCTGGAACCAAAATTTTGAATAACTTCATTGGAAATACCAGCTTGCAGCGGCGTAGAAGGTCCAGGCGAAATAACTATCCGCTGAGGCTTCATTTTTTCAACTTCCTCAAGAGTCGTCTTGTCATTGCGTATCACCACCGCCTTTTCACCCAATTCACTCAGGTATTGAAAAAGGTTATAGGTGAAGCTATCATAGTTATCAATCAATAGCAGCATTTTTCCTCTCAGCTGTCCGACTCGAACTCTCAGCTTGATCAATAGCTTTAAGTAGAGCCTGAGCCTTGTTCATGGTTTCTTGATATTCGCGTTCTGGTATGCTGTCGTAGACAATGCCACATCCAGCCTGGACATAGGCAGTTCCCTTAGCAACCACCATGGTTCTTATGGCTATGGCCATATCCATGTTGCCTGAGAATGAGAAATAGCCCACAGCTCCGGCATAGGGCCCTCTTTTCTCGGGTTCGAATTCGGCAATTATCTCCATCGCCCGAATTTTTGGAGCTCCGGACACAGTGCCGGCAGGAAAACAAGCCTGCAGGGCATCAAATGAAGTCAGTTCACGCTGCAACTTACCTTGAACATGAGTAACTAAATGCATTACATGAGAGTAGCGTTCCACCTCCATCAGTTCGCTAACCTCAACAGTACCCGGCTCGCTCACACGCCCGATGTCATTGCGACCCAGGTCCACCAGCATAATGTGTTCAGCACGTTCCTTCTCATCATTGCGCAGCTCTTGCTCCATCAGGATATCCTCATCCAAGCTTTTCCCTCTTGGCCTGGTGCCAGCCAGAGGGCGGGTCATCACCATACCATCCTCTACTCTTGCCAGAATCTCAGGGGAGGCACCGATAATGCAAAAGTCGGTGAAATCGAGAAAGAACATGTATGGGGAGGGATTCAGGGTGCGCAGTGCTCTATAAATTTCAAAAGGAGCAGCACCGGTAGGTTGAGCCAAACGCTGGGAGAGTACCACCTGAATAGCCTCCCCGGAAGTGATATACTGTTTTACTTTCTGCACGCTGGCTTCAAACTCATCCTTAGAAAAGTTTGAGGAAAGGTTATAGTTTGTTTTAGAAGGAATGGCAGCCTTTTTGTCCTGGTTTGGTTCAAGCACACGATTCAATCTATCTATAAGGTTATCAATCTTGTCCACCGCACTTTGATAGGCTTGCTCTATGTCCCCGTCAAGACGAACATGGCTCAAAACTTTAATCTTATGGGTGACGTGGTCAAAGACAAGCATGGTATCCACAAACATAAACAAGGATTCAGGTAATTCCAAGGGGTCACTAGCAGGAGATGGCAATTCCTCAAAACGAGTGGCCACCTCATAGCTAAGATACCCCACTGCCCCACCGCAAAACCTGGGCAAGTCACTAATTGGCACTATTTTGTATTTTCCCAATTCTTCAGCTATGAGCGGGAGAGGATTAATTCTATCTTTTGCTCTAGCCACCAACACCTGGTACGGCTCAGTGCCTATGAAGCTATAGCGAGCCAGCCGCGCACCACCCTCGACACTTTCCAAAAGAAAGGAATAGCCGCCACGGTTAATCTTCAAAAAGGCTGACACGGGTGTATCCAAATCAGCAACGATTTCACGGTAAATAGGTATTAGGCTGCCGTCCTTTTTTCGTTTCTTGACTTCATCTAGTGTTGGGTAATACATTGAACCTCCGGCAATCTCGTAAATAAAAAACCTCTCGCCATAGGGGCGAGAGGTTTTCTTCGCGGTACCACCCTAATTGATCGCCTGTTACCTTAAGGCAATCATCTCAATCAGGTACGGCTTCAACATTTCTGAAGCGATACCCTGGGCTCTAATAACGGTGCCCACTCCGTCAAAGCCTACTTGGGCATTCTCCTTTCGGTTTGCGGCTCCCGAGTCCATTCAACCTCTGCATTAGCACCGGCTCACACCTTCCCCGGCTCTCTGAGCTTCGCTGGAGGCCTACTAGTCTCGTTCCCAGCCTTTGTTCTATTCTATTTTAGTGATGACTCTAGTGTAGTCAACAACGAGCTTCTTGTCAAGTTTCGTACTTATTGTGAGAAGCTGGCAACTTAAGGTTAAATGGTGGGGCATTATGGACAGTTCCCGAACTCGTGTTTGATAGTAAGAAACTGAAGCCAATGCTTGAGCAACTTCTTGCTACTGTTCATATGGCATAAAAATTTCACAAAGACATACTTAAAGCATTAGCGTCATGTACATTAGTTTGAAATGTTGAGGCCGTGATAAAAATGAAAGAGCGAATCGCAAAGCTTTGACAGCCCATGACTGGACGGATTTGTCATTCTTTGATAACATGCGACGCTATCCTGGTTTTACCTCCTTTTTTAAACCTGAAATCGCACTTCTCAAAGCCGTCGGCGATTGTCCTCGTCCGGATTAAGCCCCATCCAAATAACTCGCTATAAACAATATCTGCTGTGCAAATATAGGGCGCAAGTTCGGCGGCGCCTTGTTTAGACAGGAATTTGCAGGCGCCACATTCAGTATAGTCCACGCCATAGTCGAATTCCCTTCCGTCACCGTCTACGACAGAAAAAACATATCCTCCAGGGTACAGTCGCTTCTGCGATTCTAAAGCCCTCTTTTTCAATGCTCTTAAGTAGATCTTTGAGAAGCTCAGATTTCCGATAAGGCGGTGTACAATCCTTGGATACGAATTCAGGACAGCTTCGCACATGAGGTAATACAACTTCCCGGTCTCTTCCACTGTCTTGCCGTGACTACTAAGCACTCGATAAATCGCCAGCGACTGAGCTGTAGCCGTTATGAACTGTACAAGAATCTTGCTGTGACCTACATAAGGGATTTCGGGGATCAGCTTTGAGTATTCTTGGCGGGTCTCACTAACTATTGTTTCAGTAAATTTTTCGCCATACTGCGATACCAAAACACCTTTTACTGTTTTCATTAAATTGTCAAAGTCTTTGAGGAGTTTTGATTTTCGTGAGATAAAATAAGTTTCAGCGAATTTGTGGCTCATATTGAATACCTCCATAACCCTGCTGAATATATTTTATCAGGGTTACAGCTCAAACGCATTTCTTCAACTATAGCAGGAAGCTCTCAATAGCATTAGAAATAGTAATTCCTGGATCTGACGCTACAGCTAAATGAGCATGTTGTTTATTAGTAGTTACTTCTTTGGATACTAAGGATTTAGGAGAAATGGTGGCAGCGACTAGATTTGAGCTAGTGACCAAGGGCTTATCTGGGCTTTAATTAATAATTCGCACTAATAGCCAGCAAAGCATAGGGTTCGGGATCTGTCCAGAATGGTTACAGTTTCAGGTTCGATGGTGGAGCTGATGGGATTCGAACCCACTACCTTTTGACTGCCAGTCAAACGCTCTCCCGATTGAGCTACAGCCCCACGCCAAAAAGTCTAGCAAAAAGCTCGGCGAAACTCAAACGGCACTAATGTTTCAGGGGCCGACCCCAGGCATCCTTGCGCCACTCGCTGGCAATGAGGATGAAATCAGTAAGCCACCAGACACCAAAACAGCTCAAGGTAAGGAGCTTAACAATTGCCGAGCGCGTTCTGCCGATATAAAAACGGTCAGCCCCAAAGGGCCCAAGGAAAAGAGATAGAAGAAGCGCTACTCGCCAGCTTCTTAGCTTAGGCTTAGATTTAGGCTTAGATTTAGACTTAGACTTAGGCATAGACCATCTAAATTCCTAGCACTCCTACCCAGCGTAGTATAGAGCGTAAGCCGAAATAACCCAAATAGGCAATTGCCATGTTCTTTAAAGCCTTACCTGCCCAGCATAAAAAGAAAAATTTGACCAGCCCAAACCGAAGCATTCCAGCTATGGCCGTGAACGGATAGAACAAAGGATTAAGGATGGCTGACATTAAGAAGACAGCTATCTCACCACGACGACGTATCCAATCAGTAAATTTGTCCATGAATTTGTGGTTAATATTTTGTATAGCTTTTTGTCCGCCCCAGCCACTCAGGTAAATACCAATACTACCAACTGCTTCCCCTAATCCAGACACGATTCCAACCAGAGCTGGATTTAATACGCTGCCCAAAGTGAATACAACTAAAACACCGGGTATAGGCACAAAAATTGTAGCACCAGCAAGAATACTGATAACGAATGCGCCAAGGTAACCATAGTGTTGAGCCTGCCTGACATAATCCCAGTAAAAAACAACAGCCACACAACAAGCAATAGTGAGCGCTAGTGCCAAGCCGCCTATAATATATTCCTTTTTCCTCGACCCAGTCTTTGTTGCCATCGTCAATTTCGAAGATTATCCGGTTTAAGCTGGCTACCTCTCTTATTTCTTGGCGCCAAAATTAGTCTTAAGGAAATCAGTGATTCGTCTCTGAATCCTTGGATTATCCCAGTCGTATTCGTGTCCCTGGGCACTAACGCAATGAGCAAACATTACCCGTTTTCCCATAAGCCGATACCACATCCACTTAAAAGGAGCAGCCATAAGAATTCTAGCCCCAACCCACAGATTACCTTGCACTAGAACGTCAGGCTTGACACCATTACCTTCTACTACTAGCGTCCTCTTGGTAACTGTCCGCCATGATTTGTACTGGAAGGGAAAGCCCAATTCAATGCTATAGACCGGGTAACGTCCACCTAGCTGCTGCATAACTGCGCTACCGAAGGCAGCTCCCTGACTTATCCCTACCAAGATAACCTTGATAGCATTGACATGTTTGATGATAAATCGCAGCCAAGCCGCCATTATATTTGCCTTAGAAGCAAAAAAACGAAATTGCTCTCTCAAGTCCCGCATCTGCTCCCGACACCCCGTACCGCTGCGGAAATACTGGGTCAGCAACGACCTGTGCCCCATTCCCTCAGTGACTGCTTTAATTCCGACCACTATGCCCCTTTCCCACTCCAGACATTGGTCTAACCGGGCATGCCCCCAACCACCAGGGTTATGAACAATGAGGAAGTCTTTCCCTTTGGCTTTAGCACAAACATCCACAAGTTGATTAGCAAAATCACTGCCTGTATCACCAATTCCAAAAAGTTGCTGAGCCAGGCGATAGGCGTCTTCCCGTAAAGTTAGACTCGCACTAGTCATCCTTGGTACCTCGCTGTCGTTTTGGGGACTTCACAGGAAATCTTAATCAACGGAGCATATACCTGAACGCACCAATGGGGGATACCTTGCACTCTTCTTGCCTACTGAATTGTTCCTCTGCTCAAGATAGATTGCGTTGCCCTTTTGCCAAACCCATAGATGATGGCCAGGGTGAAGCCATGCCCCAATAGATTGCCTCGAAGGATAAACAAGAAAAACGGTCTCTGCTACTCTGATAAGCTCATCCAATGCCATATCGGCATAAGGAATTGATTGCAGGTGCTCCAATATGTGACTGGCAAAAACGGCTCCAAATGCTTTGTCGGAGAACGGAATTCTGGTAACATCGGCAATCACCCCGCAGGGGTGCCCTTCGAAGGCCCGGCGCTCAATATCGAGACAAACATCACCGCCACCGTGCGCAGGCATCTTTAGCCACCGGCGAATTCCCCTGTCGCTCCATGGCCCACCGGCTACAAGAAGTGGCTTACTAGTCTTCCGGGCACGGGCAGCAGCTGCCTCGTACTTACTGTCTTTATCCTGAATTTCACCAACCCAAACGGCGAACTGCCAGATTACTACACCGAGCGATATTCCGACCATGCAGAAAAAGAAGATATACACTTTTTCAATTACATTCCCTTCTAGATTCCCAGAAATCGGAAAAGCGAAGTTAACCCGAAATAACCACAAAAGGCTATGAATGAACTTTTTACTACGTTACCCAGTAGAGAGAAAAGGAGGAATTTCCATGCAGGATAACGAAGTGACGCCATGGCAATAGTCATCGGCAAGTGGAAAGGATTTATTATGGCCGACATGGTAAAGACAGCCAGTGAGCCGTGCCGCTGTGCCCACCTCAAGGCCCTATCATACAAGCCTCTATTAACTTTATAAGCGAGTTTCTGAGACAGGTCTCTGCTCCCATAGCCAAGCATGAAAGTGAGCAGTTGACCCAGGCTGGCACCCAACCCTGAGATTATACCCACCAACATAGGCGCTCCTATCTGAAATTGAGGTGCCAGGATAGACGGCAACGTGAATACTAAAAGCCAATAGGGAACAGGGATGGCTATCATGCTCAACAAGCTTCCACCGAGGAAGGCAACGATGAGCATGCCCAGAAGGCCATAGGTGGCTACATATTTCGCACCCAGCAGGTAATCTTTATAGTAGATGGCAGCAAAACAGAGAAGGATAGTGAGTAGTAAAGACAGGACACCTAATGTGATGTCTCTTACAGATAACCGCTGCTTGACTTCATCTCTGGCGGTTACGGTGTCCATTCGTGAGGAATTTCCCATCTATTTAGCTGATTTGACCTTTTTCTTGGTGCTGAAGTTTAGCACATCACCGCTGACGCCAACAACCACAGTTTCTCCGTCTTTTATTTCACCTTGCAATATTCGGCTGGACAGAGGATTTTCCACATAGCGTTGGATTGCCCGGCGCAGCGGACGCGCTCCATAGGCCGGCTCATAGCCCTTCTTGAGCAGCCAGGCTTTTACCTCGTCACTTAGCTCCAATTTCATATTGCGCTCATCCAGCCTTTTCTGCACTTCAAGAATTAACAGGTCAACAATCTTCTTTAAGTGCTCTTCAGTTAGCGGCCGGAAGATAATAGTATCATCTATCCTATTGAGAAACTCAGGGCGAAAGGTCTTTTTCAAATCGCTCTCTATAGAACTCCTCAGCCTGTCCATCTCGTCTTTATCCTGCTTGTCCCCAGGGGTTGAAAAACCTATTGCCCGGCTTGCCTGACGGGTGAATTCAGACATACCTAAGTTGCTGGTCATTATCACCACTGTTTCCCTAAAATTGACTGTCCTGCCATGGCCATCAGTCAGCCTACCATCCTCCAGTATCTGGAGCAGAATGTTAAATACATCAGGATGTGCCTTTTCAATCTCATCAAAAAGAATCACCCGAAACGGGCGCCTTCGCACTGCCTCGGTTAGTTGCCCCGCCTCGTCATAACCCACATATCCAGGCGGAGCACCGATTAGCCGAGATACCGTGTGCTTCTCCCCGAACTCTGACATATCCAGCCTTATCATGGCTTCCTCATCGTCAAAGAGAAATTGAGCTAAAGCCTTAGCCAGCTCTGTCTTACCAACACCTGTAGGACCCAAGAAGATGAAGCTACCTACAGGTCTCTTGGGGTCTTTAAGCCCGGCTCGACCTCGCCTGATAGCCTCGGAGATGGCTGAAACTGCCTCCTCTTGATTTACGATTCTCTCGTGCAACCTCCCCTCCATATGAACCAGCTTCTCAGCCTCACCCTCCAACATACGAGACACCGGAATACCTGTCCATTTTGAAACTAACTCGGCTATAGTCTCCTCATCCACAACACCATAGATTTTTTTCTCGTTACGCCACTCAGCCTCTTTTTCATCACGGACCGGCTCAAGTTGCAACCTTTGTGACCTTATCTCGGCAGCTCTTTGATAATCATCCCGCTGAGAAACTGCCTCCTCTTCGTCTTGTAGGTTTTTTATCTTGGCATCCAACTCTTTGATATCTGATGGCTTGCTTTCCATGTCAATGCGCAGCTTGCTTGCTGCCTCATCTATAAGGTCAATTGCCTTATCTGGCAAAAACCGGTCTGCTATATAACGCTGGCTAAGTTTAGCAGCAGCCACCAGAGCAGAGTCGTCAATTTTTATCTTATGATGGGCTTCATATCTAGGACGCACCCCACGTAACATCTCTATAGTCGCCTCAACACTCGGCTCACTTAGAAACACAGGTTGTAACCGCCGCTCCAGCGCCTTGTCCTTCTCAATATGCTGCCGATACTCATCCAAAGTAGTCGCCCCAACGCACTGGAGTTCACCACGAGCTAATGCTGGCTTTAACATGTTGCTGGCATCGATAGCCCCCTCAGCAGCTCCGGCGCCAACTACAGTGTGCAACTCATCTATAAACAAGATAATCTCACCGCTGGACTGGCGAACCTCATCCATAACCGCCTTCAGCCTCTCCTCAAACTCGCCACGAAACTTGCTACCGGCAACCAGTGCCCCCATATCCAAGGCAATAACTCTTCGATTCTTGAGAGAATCGGGAACGTCACCAGCGGTAATTTTCTGGGCTAGCCCTTCAGCAATAGCTGTTTTGCCAACACCTGCCTCGCCGATAATAACCGGGTTGTTCTTGGTACGCCTAGTCAACACCTGTATCACACGTTTTATCTCATCATCACGCCCGATCACCGGATCAAGCTTCCCCTGACGAGCTAACTCAGTGAGGTCACGCCCATACTTCTCCAGGGAACGATACTTACTCTCAGCGGTTGGGCTATCAACTCGGTGGCCACCACGCACGTTCTGCATTGCTAGGTAAATCTTCTCTTTATCAACACCGAATTCCTTGAGTATAGTAAACGCTTGTCCGGCATCTTCGCTAGCAATAGCAATCAGCAAATGCTCGACGCTGATAAACTCATCGTTGAGCCTATTAGCTTCGCGCTCAGCAATATCGAGCAACCGGGCATATCTGGGTGTAGGATAAAGCTGGATAGCACCATGAGAACCTGTTTGATGTAATACTTTAGGAAAAGCGGCAACGACGTTTTCCACACGGCTTTTGACAGCCGCTATGTCTACACCTAAATTCCGCAACAACTCAGGTACTGCACCACCCCGCTGGTTCAGCATGGCCAGCAGAATATGCTCCACATCAACCTGACTATTCTTTAAACCATAAGCAATCTGTGACGCAGAAGCTAGCACCTCCTGCGCCTGCTCGGTAAATCTTTCCGGTCTCATGAGCTTACGTTACTTTCCTCCAAATTCTTCCTTAATTAGCTTATCTCTGTAATCTGTAACATAGGAGCATTCGGGCCCATTGCATTTCTCTATCTTGAGCCTCATTTTCTTATCGGACTTTTGCTTTTTGTCCTCAAGAGCTTTCTGTTTATGCCGATTATACCAGACACATTTAGTTGACCAATCTTTGTTCACCATGATAGTGACAAAGTCGTCAACCAATTCACAACGCATAGTAGTTGCTGTAATCTGCCATTTGGCAGGTTTTAGTTCTGTCTTTGTCTTAGGCATCATTAACCTCCATTCTTTGGTTTTCTTCTTATTCCTATTTCAGGTTGTCTAAGCTGCTCAATCTCAAATTCCATTTCTTGAATTCGGCGTTGCATTTCTGTCATCTTCCCGACCATGCGTATTACTACCTCCACCCCAGCCAGATTAATTCCCAAATCGCTCATCAAGGTTTTAATATGACGCAGACGTTCAATATCAGCTTCCGAGTAGTAACGAATATTCCCCTTGGAACGATACGGCTGCACCAGGCCGATTCTTTCATAATATCTCAGAGTGTGCGTCTCAATGCCGACTATTCGAGCCGCAATGCTTATCACATATCTCGGTTCTGAACCCGCCGAATTCATGCTATCTTATCACCTCAACAACACAATGGCAATGCTTAATTGGGCCGATATGTTCGCAACTGCTCAAAAAGCTGTTTCTCCTGCTGTGTCAATTTTGCCGGCAGCACCACCTTGACTTTAGCAAACATGTCACCTCGTGCAGAGTCGTTCAAATGAGGCATGCCCTGACCTGTCAACCGAAACACCTTGCCGTTCTGGGTCTCCGGCGGCACTTTCAAAGCCACATTCCCCTTAAGTGTCGGGGCCTCCACTTCACCACCAAGCATGGCGATGACTAGCGGGACAGGCACCTCAACATGAAGGTCATCACCTTTACGCTCAAAGACTTGGTGAGGCAATACTTTCACTACCAGATAGATATCACCTTTAGCTCCATCATAATCTTGACTGCCCTGACCGGCAATCCGCACCTTTGAACCGTCTCTAACTCCCGGTGGAATTTTGACCTCGAGTCGCTTAGGTCTCAACAACTTGCCTGAACCTCCACAGGTAGAACATCTTGCTCTCCCCACCCTGCCACTACTACCACACACTGAACAAGGTTCCTCGGCCTGAAGTTGAAGAACACGCTTTGTCCCGTGATACGCTTCCTCCAAGGTCACCTCGACGGGATGCTCCATGCTCCTGGGCCCAGCAGAGCGGCGAGCAGTATTTGAACCACTACCAAAGCCCCGGAAAATACCGCCAAAGACGTCCCCCAAATCACCTAAGTCACCAAAATCAAAGGTGGTATAGGTGTCCCCCTGTCTGAAATCCCACTGGGCTCCTTGCCCGGCTTTGGCAAACTGCTCGGCATATTGCCACTGGTCGCCAAAGCGGTCATATTTCTTACGCTTTTCTGAGTCAGACAGAATCTCATACGCCTCATTTATTTCTTTAAACCTGGCTTCAGCCGACTTGTCACCAGGATTGACATCGGGATGATATTTCCGAGCTAGCCGACGATAAGCCTGCTTTACCTCCTTTTCAGTGGCATTGCGGCCAACTCCTAAGATCGTATAATAATCTCTACCCGGCATAACATTCACCTTTAACTTTTAGCCGTATTATAGATAATTTCTTAAACTTTGTCAAACACCTGCCCTATAAATGTTAATATTGATTATTAATCAGCTTGATAAAAGTATTTAAGTATCCTCTAATTTGTTGTGAGTGGAGCTCATATTACATAAAGGAGGTAAAGCTATGAACGTTGTACGATGGGAGCCATTCAGAGAAATGACAAGTTTGAGAGATGCTATGGATAGGCTGTTTGAGGACAGCTTCGCACGGGCTCCACGCTTGTGGCCCGGGCTTGGAGAATGGGAATTGCCTATCGACATGCATCAAACTGCTGACGAGGTGGTAGTGAAGGCATCTGTCCCAGGATTCAAGTCTGAGGAGGTTGATATCTCCATCACCGGGGATACCCTCACCATCAAAGGTGAACATAAGGAGGACAAGGAAATCGAAGAGGAGGATTACATCTACAAAGAGCGCCGCTACGGCACATTCAGCCACTCCATGCTCATCCCTGTACAGGTCAAGAGCAATAAGGCGAAGGCACTCTTCGGAGATGGCGTTCTCACCCTAACCTTGCCCAAGGCAGAAGAGGTCAAGGCAAAGCAAATCACTGAGGGCAAAAAGGCCGAAACCAGAAGCTAAAAGGCAAATCACTGAGCTCCACTCGCTGCTTGCCAGACTTCAAGAAATTGCTTAACAATCCGGGCTGTAGCCCCCCATATCACCCGTCCTTCATATTCATAGGAGTAATTAACAAAAACCTGATTATCAAAAGTATAATACTCCTCTTTTTTGTTAGCTTTATACAACAAAGCTAAGACGGGTACACTGAAAATTCCATCGATCTCATAAGGGCTTAAAGCGAACTCGTAAGGATAAGGGATAAAAGCTACAAAAGGCGAGATATTGAAACTCGATGTTGTTGTAGGGGTATCATCTAGTTCTCCCAAAACCTCCGCATCCTTGGCTTCCAATCCAATCTCCTCCCAGCTCTCTCTAAGAGCTGTATCCGAAAGACTAGCGTCAGACTCGCTGCGTGCTCCACCAGGAAATGATATCTGACCTTTGTGATGCGGTACCTGGTCGCTCCGCTGAGTGAAAAGGATATGATGTTCTCCGTCTTTGCAGAAAATTGGGATGAGGACTGCTGCCTCAGTCAACCCTCTGTCGCTTAACCTCATCTTCTGCCGCGAAGCCAACGCCTGCCTGAGCTTCTCTTTCATTCAACAAAATCATACATCACCCTCATTTGCAACACAAATCACAGAACTTGCCAAGCCAGCATATCTAAAATTTGCCAAGAAATTGACTTATTAGATATACTGAAATGTTGAGGTTTGTTTTAATATGCCCACCAATCGGGACTATTACGAAATACTTGGGGTTCCAAGAAACGCTAGTAACGAGGAAATCAAGAAAGCCTTCCGCAAGTTAGCTTTCAAATATCATCCTGACCACAACAAAGAATCAGGAGCCGAGGAAACATTCAAGGAGATAAACGAAGCCTACGAAGTTCTCTCCGATGCCCAAAAGCGTGCCTCCTATGACCGCTATGGCAATGTAGCCACCGCTGATCGATTTGGTTTCGAAGATCTCGGCTTCGGTGGCCTGGGTGACATTTTCGATGCTTTCTTTGGCGCCACTACTGCCAGGGCTCAACGCCGTTCCCCGCAAAAAGGATCTGACCTGCGAGCCAACCTAACCCTTTCTTTCGAAGAGGCCGTTTTCGGTATAGAAAAGCAGTTCGATATATGGCGCATCGAAAACTGCTCTGTGTGTAATGGCCTCGGCAGTCAACCAGGAACAAATCCGCAAAAATGCACTAACTGTAACGGCAATGGCGAAGTGCGCCGAACACAACAAAGCCTTTTCGGGCGTTTTGTTCACACCGCCACCTGTCCACACTGCAAAGGCGAAGGCACGGTGATTAACAACCCTTGCCACCAGTGCAAGGGTAGCGGTAAAGAAAGAATAAAGCGCAAACTCACGGTTAACGTTCCATCAGGTATAGATGAAAGCTATCAACTGCGCCTCAGCAATGAAGGCGATGCCGGAAGATATGGTGGTTCCCCAGGCGATATCTACATCAACTTTTCCGTGAAACCACATAAGGTCTTCAAACGTAAAGACCTTGATATCTTCTATGAGTTGCCAATTAATTTCGCGCAAGCTGCCCTGGGAGGTGACTTAGAGGTGCCGACCCTGGATGGTAACGCAACGTTGAAAATACCGCCGGAGACCCAGAACGGCAAGGTGTTTCGCATCAAAGGCAAAGGCATACCCCGACTTCACGGCAGAGGCAAGGGAGACCAATTGGTCATAATCCGGGTAGTAACCCCACAATCTATAGATACCAACCAGCGGCGACTTTTTGAAGAACTGGCCAAAACACTGCCCACGGCGAAAATGCCTGAAGGCAAAGACCACGAAATTATCGAATAGACGAAGGACGCGCCCATCAAGAGTTAGAGGATTGATTCAGGCTTCAGCCCGTCCTTGAACCGGCTTGATATCTCAGTTGGCGGCAGGGATTCGAATAACACGCTATATACAAGATTTATAATTGGTGTATCAAGTCTAACACTATTCGCCAATCGGTGAGCAGCTATAGCCGTATCAACCCCCTCAGTGACATGGGACATAGAACCAATTATGTCACTCAAAGGCCGCCCTTTACCCAATTCGTAACCCACATAATGATTACGACTCAACGAACTGTTACCGGTAGCTATTAGGTCGCCCAAGCCCGCTAGTCCATAAAAAGTGCCTGGCTTAGCCCCCAAGGCTATCCCCAGCGAAACAACCTCGCTCCAGCCTAGAGTTATAAAGGCAGCTTTGGCATTGTTGCCTAAATTCAAGCCATCCATGATTCCAGCCCCTAAGGCAATCACGTTCTTTAAGGCACCGCACAACTCAACACCAACAATGTCATCGCTGACGAAAACGGAGAAATTCGGTGAATCCAACAATGCCTGCACCTTTTTGGCAACCTCAATATCCTGACCAGCTATTACAGAGGTGGCAGGTAAGCCCTGGTTAATCTCTCCAGAAAGGTTCGGCCCGGATAGAGCACATATATTGTCATGAGAAACAGAGGTAGCCTCCTCCGCTATCACCTCTGACATCCTCTTGCCAGTTTCTGCTTCCAGCCCCTTAGCTGCGCTTACCAAAACCACAGAGGCATTTAAACGAGGATTACTAAGCCTCATATTTTGCCGCATGCGTTGGGCTGGCACGGCACAGATAACAAACTCAGCTCCATGTAATGCCTCGTCAAGATTATCTGTAAACGAGAGGCAACCGGCGGAGACGTCTTTCGATAGGCACCCTTGGTGCTCCTGTCTCATCTCCTTGGCCTTAGCCTCAGTCCGTACCCAAACACTGACCATCACCGCTTTGTCTGCCAAAAGCCTGCTCAAAGTATTACCCCAGGTAGTAGCACCGATAACAGCAACTTTAGACATAACCAGTTACCCCTTACAAAGGATAAAACGAATTTTCATGCAGTTGTGGTTATGGAGACTAATCACAGGGCTATCTTAGTTACTACGCCCTCGGCCCATCCGACTTTCAGTCCCAGCTTGCAACCTGCTGATATTGCTCCGATGCTGAAAGACAATCAACGCTGCAGCTACCAGGCTATAAATTAAGTAGACAGGAGAAGACGCATCAGCCAACGTCAGTACCATGAACAAACACAAAATACTCAATGAGCCAAGTATAGAGCCCAAGGACATATATTTACTCAGCCAAACCGTCACTATCAAAATCACACCACCGAATAAAGCAGCCAGTGGCCAAAGAGCAAACCAGCTACCAAAGTAAGCTGCTGCCCCCTTACCCCCACGAAATTTGATATATGCTGACCAATTGTGCCCCACCATCACCATCAAAGCCGTTATGACTTGACCCCATTGCCAATTAAGAGGAAAACCGGCTATAGGCAGTACGCTGTCACCTATGATAAACTTGGCCAACATCACCGGCACAAATGCCTTGACTAGGTCCAGAGCCATTGTAATGGCACCTGCTTTGAAACCTAGAACGCGCAACACGTTGGTACCGCCAAGATTACCACTACCGTACTTAGAAATATCAATCCCTGCCATCCGCTTGCTGATTATTAGAGCAAACGGAATAGCACCCATGAGATAACCAATCACTGCAACAAGAATGAATTTAGCCACTATCACGCCTTCTCACCCCCCACTTTCTGAAGCTTTCTTGATTTTGCCTTCTTGAAAATAAGCCGCAATGAGGTACCGGAAAAGCCAAAGGTTTGCCGGAGCCTATTTTCCAAATAGCGCTGATAAGAGAAGTGCACTAGCTCCGGGTCATTAACTAGAAGAGCAAAACTCGGCGGATTGATGCCCGCCTGATAGGCACGAATGACTTCGAGTTGCTTTAAACCTTTGCGTGGCCGCGTATGAGCTATCACCGCCTCTTTAATAAGTTTATCCACCACTGGGTCAGGTAACTGCTTTTGCCTTTCCTGCCATACCTCCAGAGCCCTAAGTATTATCTGGTTGACACCACGCCTAAATTTAGCTGAAACATAAAGAACGGGCACATGGGCCATAAACTTTAGCCGTTGCTGAATTTGTTGAGCGTATGCTTCCTTCGGCTGCTCGGAGACAAGGTCCCATTTATTAATCACCAGCACCATGCCTTTGCCCGCCTGCTTGACATAGCCAGCAATATGCACATCCTGAGTAGTAATAAACTCAGTAGCATCCGCAACTAACAGGGCAACATCGCAACGATTAATGGCACGCAAAGCTCGAATCAAGCTGTAATATTCTACTCCAATGCTAGTACGCCCACGCCGCCTGATGCCGGCAGTATCTATCAACAGCAACTCCTGCCCTCGGTGATTGAAAACGGTGTCCACAGCATCCCGAGTTGTCCCGGGAACTTGGTCCACAATGGTTCTCTCCTCGCCAACAATTGCATTCAATAACATTGATTTCCCTACATTAGGCCGTCCTACAATAGCCAGTTTAGGCTTATCTGAATCAACAAAACTAACAGAAGGCTCTGGAAGGAAATGAGTTATCGCTTGCAAAAGCTCGTTTATACCCCGACCATGTTGAGCACTAATAGCCAGTGGATTGCCAACGCCTAACCCGTAAAAATCAGCTGCCTGGCTTTCTAACCTGGCATTATCGGCTTTATTAGCCGCCAAAACCACCGGCTTATCACAGCTACGCAGCAGGTCGGCTATCTCACAGTCGGCAGCAATCACTCCATCGCGAACATCCACCATAAAAATAATTAAGTCGGCTTCAGCTATGGCTGCTTCTGCTTGGTCCTTAACTTTCTGAGCTAGAGAAGAGTCTGGCCTTAGCTCCAAACCACCGGTATCAACCAAAGTCACTTCCCGCCCCTGCCAGGAAACATCGGCAAAAACACGGTCGCGCGTCGTCCCTGGCAGGTCTTCAACAATAGCAACCGACCCACCTGCCAGACGATTAAACAGTGTCGACTTGCCGACATTGGCTCGACCGACTATAGCTACAACAGGTTTCATATTTTACTCACTATCGGAATAATGACTGGTATAAACAAAAAATGTCACTTGCTAGCGGGTGCGTCCAACCTTGCCAAACATCTCGGCCAGCAAATGCTCTTTGTAGGTGGAGCCTATTTTCTGTCTGGTCAAAGACCACTGAGCATGGGCTGTCCACAAACCCAGCAGCAACCTCCTCCCCCTGATGAGCTGGCAGAAGATGCATAAATATAACATCCTTCTTAGCTAAAGACAATAACCGGGCATCGACCTGATAGCGCGCGAAGGCTTTGCGACGTTTTTCAGCTTCAGTTTCAGCGCTTCGGCAATGTTTTTTTCAGTCTCCGCAGCGCTCAAATCGGCTACAGAAAGCAGATTCTTCGTCTTCACTTTAACCCCTCTTAAGGAATGAGCAATAGTATACCACGGCCGTCAACCTGTTATATAATGAACCTAATCACAGGAATTTAGGTGTCATTGCAAGGTGTCCCGAATGAAACGAGGGAACAGCCGTGGCAATCTCGCTCTCTTCCGTCATCGCGAGAGGCGTTAGCCCCGTGGCGATCTCGGGGTAGCTGAAAAAGGCTATGAGACTGCTTCGCCTCGCTCGCAATGACAAAGGGGAAAATTAGTACCAAAGTTAGATTGGTTAGTTTAAAGATATGGCTCAATACAGACCGCTGTTGCTGCTTTTTGATGGGAATGCTCTAGTACATCGAGCTTTCCACGCCATCCCTCCCCTAACAATCTCGAGAACCGGGGAAATGGTCAATGCCGTTCAAGGCTTTGCCAGTACCTTACTTAAGGTGCTAAATGAAATCAAGCCAACTCACTGGGCTATTGCCTTCGACCGTCCCACACCAACCTTCAGACACGAAAAATTCGAGGACTACAAAGCTCAACGCCCCAAAACCCCCGAAGAGCTGGTCAGTCAAATAAAGCGAGTGCACCAGCTAGTAGATACCTTCCATATTCCCACCTTCGAAATCGATGGCTACGAAGCTGATGACGTTCTGGGTACTCTGAGCCTCCAGGCTAGCCAGCAAAACGTAGACACCCTCATCGTTACCGGCGACAACGACATGCTGCAGGTCGTCTCACCGAGCACAAAGGTAATGTCTCCAAGACGAAGCTTCAGCGATACAGTAATCTACGATGAGACTGGCGTCGAGCAGAAATACGGCATATCTTCCAGTCAACTCACCGACTTCAAAGCTCTCACCGGCGACCCTTCAGACAACATTCCTGGCATCCCCGGCATCGGCGACAAGACAGCAGTCAAGCTGCTGCGACAATTCAACAGCCTTGAGGGAATATACACGCATATCGACGAAATAACACCTGAGAAGCTACAGGCGTTGCTCCGCGACCATAAAGACCGGGTTCTTCAAAACAAGGAACTGGCGACAATAGTTACCGATGTCCCCATAATCTTGAATCTGAATGCTTGCCAGGTCAGCAGATACGACAGACATCAGGTAGTCGAGCTTTTCCGCGAACTGGGATTCGCCCAATTGCTATCCAGGCTGCCCGAGGAGATAGAAGGGACACCAACTGTAGCTCCTGGCAAACCCATATCCAAAAAGGACTACCACATAATTGACAGCGACCAAGCGCTAGATAAGCTTATCACCCAGCTGCTAGCCGCCAAAGAATTCACCGTTGATGTAGAGACTTCCAGCAAAGAAGTCATGGCTGCTGAGCTCGTCGGCATCTCGCTGTCATCAAAGCCGGGTGAAGCCTACTACATACCGCTGGGGCACCGTGGGCTAAGCCACATATCCCAGCTACCATTGTCTCAAGTCATTGCCAGGCTTAAGCCGGTGCTTGAAGACACCAAAATCCCCAAAATAGCACAAAACGGCAAATTTGATATGACGGTGCTCGCCGAATATGGGATAAGGCTTGAGAATCTTAGCTTCGATACCATGATTGCCGCCTATCTGCTGGGTGAAAAGTCCATCGGGCTTAAAGCACTGGCTTTCAATAAACTGGGAGTTGAGATGACACCCATCACCGACTTAATTGGCAAAGGAGCCAAGCAGCTCTCTATGGCGATGGCAACAATAGAACAGGTTACCGACTATGCCTGTGCCGATGCCGATATTACTCTAAGGCTTAAAAGCGTGCTCGACGCTGAGCTGCGAAAAGAAGGACTATGGCAACTTTTCAGCGAAGTGGAGATGCCCTTGGTACCAGTGCTGGTAGACATGGAAAGAAATGGGGTGGCTATAGACGTTGAGCTGCTGCGAGATATGTCTCACAGCCTGGGAAAGGAGATGCTCAGACTGGAAGCCGAGGTTTACAACAGCCTTGGCTACAGGTTCAACATAAACTCGTCGCAACAGTTGTCCAGAATCCTGTATGAGGAGATAAGGCTTCCCAAGCCGCGCAAAACAAAAAGCGGCTATTCTACCGAAGCCTCAGCGCTTGAGGAGCTAAAGGGAACTCATCCTATAATTGAGCTTGTCCTACAATACCGCCAGCTGGCTAAATTGAAGTCAACCTACACCGATGCTTTCCCTGCCTTAGTCAACCCTAAAACAGGCCGGCTCCATACAAGTTTCAACCAGACAGGCACAACTACCGGCCGTCTTTCCTCCAGCGAGCCGAACATGCAGAACATCCCCATAAGGAGCGAGCTGGGTGGAAGAATAAGGCAAGCCATCATCGCCCAGCCGGGGTGGTATCTTCTATCCGCCGATTACTCCCAAATCGACCTCAGGGCATTGGCCCACATTTCACAGGACCAGGAGCTTATCGCCACCTTCCTCAGAGACGAAGACGTCCATACCGCCACCGCTTCCCGCGTCTTTAATGTCCCAACAGACAAGGTGATACCTGAGATGCGCCGTGTGGCCAAAACAGTCAACTTCGGCGTTATCTACGGCATGAGCGACTACGGTCTGGAGCAAGCTACAAGTTTCAGTCGGGAGGAGGCTGCCCAGTTCATAAGCGCTTATTTCGAGAAATATCCCAGGGTCAAAGAATATATCGAAGCCACCAAGAGCCAGGCCAGAGAACTGGGTTATGTGCAGACAGTGATGGGCAGGCGCCGTTATATTCCTGAAATCAAGTCGCCAAACCGTCAGGTCAGAGAAGCTGCTGAGCGAATGGCGATAAATATGCCAGTGCAGGGCACTTCGGCTGATATAATCAAAATCGCCATGGTCAACCTTCACCGCGAGATGGAAAAACAGAACTTGCGAAGCAAAATGAACCTTCAAGTGCACGATGAACTCCTCTTTGAAGTGCCGCCAGAGGAAACAGACCTGATGAAAGAACTAGTAGCTGAAATAATGCCTCAAGCCTTAAAGCTCAGCGTGCCCTTGAAGATAGACATCAAACTAGGCAAAAACTGGGCCGAGATGGGATAAGGTGCCTGAACTTCCCGAAGTCGAAACCATAAAGAACGAACTCTCTCCCCACATAATCGGATGGCGATTCACCGGCGCTACCGTCTGCGACGCTAAGATGGTGCGCCAGCCTTCAGTTGAAGAGTTTCGCCGCAAACTCGTGGGGCAAAGGATAAACGGCCTTGAGCGCCGCGGCAAATATCTCCTCTTCCGCCTGTTCAGCGACAACGTGCTGATTATCCACCTCAAAATGTCCGGGGCTCTGCTGCTAAATCCAGAACAAGCCGACCGCTATACCAGAGTCATCTTCGACCTTGATAACGGCAACCGGCTCATCTTCACCGATCGAAGGCGGCTAGGAGCCATCTGGCTGGTAGAAAATGAACAGGCTGTTACCGGCAAGCTCGGCCCTGAGCCACTAGCCCCAGAATTCACCGCCGAGAGTCTAGCCGAACGACTGCACAAACGCCAGGCGCCGATAAAAGCCGTACTCCTCGACCAAGCTTTTATCGCCGGCATTGGCAACATGTATGCCGATGAAGCTCTGTTTGCTGCCAGAATCCACCCACTGCGGAAAGCAAATAGCCTGTCACCTCAAGAAATCAAAAAGCTACACAAAGCCATCGTTGACGTCCTGCGGTCAGCCATCGACAGCAAAGGTGCCAGCGTTGACACCTATAAACTTCCCGATGGCGAACTTGGCACTGCACATTCAAACTTCTGCGTGGCTCATCGCGGCGGCAAGCCATGCCCTATCTGTGGCACGCCCATCCAGCGCCTTGCCATCAGAAACCGTGGCAGCTACTTCTGCCCCAATTGCCAAAAGCTCTAGACAGACGTGTTATAATTGTATTATCGAGGATAAAGGAGGTGGGAGATATGAATGCATTAGAGCACAAACACTAGCCGTCTTATTATTAACCGAACTCAAAAGGAGGTAAATGTGAGAAAAGCGATTTTTATTTTCTTCGGTTTACTGCTTGCAGTGTCGATGTTCTCCTTCCCAGCAGACACGATAAGCGCCCAGACAATCACCACGCCACAGTTATCGTCATCTTCCCCAGCCGCTATGCAAGCAGGCGAAAAGGAATTAATAGATGACATTCTCAGAGAGCTTGACCAGGCCCGGAAATTAACCAACGATAGTAATATTCAGGGCCAGATAGGTGTCATCAAAGAATGGGTCAAAAAGCTTCAGGCACTTATAGAGCGGGGTGACACGAAGGCAGCTCTTGAAATCAAATATACAATAGCCAGGCGGCTGGAGTGGCTAATAAACCAATTGCCAACTGTTACGCCCGGTACAACTACCGCCGTCGCAGCTGTGCCAGCACCAAACCCTCTATATGATGAGCTGGTCAGAATTCGAGCCAAAATTGATAAGCTCATAGCGCTGGAAGAGCGAGAAATGCCAACCATAACGCCATGGGAACCACCTGAAATCCAGCGCCCGCCGGAGATGGAAAAGCTGATTGTCTACTCAGCCAAGTTCCTCTGTGGGCCCGCCTTAGGTGGGGAAGGCGTTCAGTCCGGCTCATATTCCACAGCCATTAACGTACATAACCCGAATAACGACACCGTCTATGTGTTCAAGAAAGCTGTTATTGCCCAGCGAGAGGATGAAGCCAGAGGCAGAATCTCTGCTTTTCGAAAAGTCGCGCTAGGACCTGACGAGGCCATAGAGATTGACTGCATCGACATAGTCAGATTCTTTGGGGCTCAACAAGAAACTGGAGTAACTGCCCCCTCTCAGCAAACACAGACCTTGCTACAAACCACAAATGTTACGCCAATAAGTTCTGTGGTTAGGTTCATCAAAGGCTTCGTCGTCATCTACGCCACAGCGCCTTTGGATGTAGTCGGCGTTTATACTGGCAGCACACCCAATGGCTTCAGCCTTGATGTCGAACAAATTCCTCGCAGTACCATGGGAGTCCCTGTGCGCGTTCCAGAAGAACCTGAAGAAGAAGCCGAATGTCCCGCAGGATGTTACTGTATGACCAAGGACGAGGCCCTTGGTAAATTAGGGGCCAACGCTACTCTGTGCCAGGATGCACCATGCGATAAGGACGCCAGAGGAGTCCTCAGATATTGCTGGAAAGCCGGCGAGGAGGTTAAATGCCCCGGGGGCTGCGTCTGCCTGACCAAGGATGATGCCTATAAGAGGTACGGACAAAACGCTACCCTCTGCCAAGATGCGCCATGCGATAAGGACGCCAGTGGAAACCCTCTATACTGCTGGAAACCGCCGGCCCAGGCTACCTGTCCGCAGGGATGCGTCTGCTTGACCAAGGATGACGCCTATAAACGATATGGACAAAACGCTACCCTTTGCCAGGACGCGCCATGCGATAAGGATGCCAGTGGAAACCTCCTATATTGCTGGAAACCACCGGCCGAGGTTACCTGTCCGCAGGGATGCTACTGTCTGACCAAAGCCGATGCCGACGGTCGGGGCTACACCACCCTGTGTCAGGACCAACCATGTGGATATGTCACCAGCGCCACAACTGCCACTACAACTGCCGCCACAACCGCTGTGCAAACCCCTAAATATTGCTACAAACCGCCGGCTCAGGTTACCTGCCCCCAGGGATGCTATTGTCTAACCAAAGACGAGGCATACGCCAAATTGGGGGCCAACGCCACCATGTGTCAGGAACAGCCATGCGAATATGTTGCAGGTGCCACAGGTGCTGCGCAAATCGTGAGATATTGCTGGAAACCGCCGGCCGAGGTTACCTGCCCCCAAGGATGCTACTGTCTGACCAAAGCCGATGCCGACGGTCGGGGCTACACCACTCTCTGCCAGGACCAGCCGTGTGGGTATGTTGCAGGTGCGACAACAGCTATGCAAACCCCGAAATATTGCTACAAACCACCAGCTCAGGTCACCTGCCCACAGGGCTGCGTATGTGCCACCTTCGATGAGGCTAAGCAATACGGCTACGTTTACTGCCAGAACCAACAGATACAATGCGGCACCGGTAAGTATTGCTTCCAACGGGCAGTCACAGAGGTCAAACCCACACCAGCCAGAATACTAATTGACCCCGCTCAGGCTAGAAACGTTGTGGGTTCTCAGCATACCATCACGGTTGTTGTCTACGACACTAACGGCAAGCCAATGGCGAACGTAAGGGTAAAAATCAGCCACACTGGTGCTAATAGCTTCGCCCCGATCGAGCTCACGACTGACGGCAATGGCAAGGCTAGCTATAACTACACCGGCAAAAACACCGGCACCGATACCATCGTGGCTACTGTTGACAGTCTGTCAGCCAAAGCCACCAAGGAATGGTATAGACTGCCAACAATAACCGTACCACCGACCCTCAAATGAAGCCCAAGCAGAGCTGGGGAGTTTTCTATGAGCTCCCCAGCTCTCACCTAAATTCAAGAAGTCGAAAGCTTATCCAAAGCTGCTCTCAGCCGCTTAAGGCACAGCTCCCTACCCAGCACCTCCATGGTCTGAAACAAAGGCGGAGCTGCCGTTCTTCCCGTAACTGCTACACGCAGCAGGCCAAAGAATACGCTGGTCTTCAATTCACGCTCCTCAGCCAATGGCCGGAAAACAGCCTCTAGTGAAGCTGCGTCCCAATTCTTCAAATTATCCATCTCGGCAACCGAAGCCTGGAGACTTTTAATCGCTTCAGCCTTCTCAATTTTACCCAAGAGCAGCCCTATATCATATTCCACTTCATCCGCAAAGAAAAAATCGCTGAGCTGTGGCACTTCAGCCAGAGTTTTAGCTCTCTCTTGGACAAGAGGCACAATCTGACGGATATAGCCAATGTCGAATGGACGATTGATTTCCGCTGGCAAGTCCCTTTCCAAAAAAGGGGTAGCTCGCTGGGCAAATCTTTCTGCACTCAAACCCCGGAGATAAACCCCATTCATCCAATCGAGCTTATCTTTGTTAAACACGGCTGCAGTCCGGCTTATCCGCTCCAGCGAGAAATGCTTCACTATCTCTTCTCGTGTCAAAAGCTCCGTCTTATCATCCAACGACCAGCCAAGCAGAACTAGAAAGTTAAACATCGCTTCGGGCAAATAGCCCTGCTCTCGATATTCAGTGATGGCTGTAGCACCATGCCGCTTACTTAGCTTCGACCTATCTGTCCCCAGAATCATAGGTAAATGGGCAAACTGAGGTGGCTGCCAACGCAGCGCCAGGTAAAGCAGAACATGACGAGGTGTGCTCGATAGCCACTCATCAGCTCTGAGAATATGGGAAATCTCCATAACATGGTCATCAACTATGTTGGCCAGATGATACGTAGGATAACCATCAGATTTAAGGAGAACGAAATCGTCCAAGGTGCTGTTTTCAAAGACTATCTGGCCACGAAGCAAATCATTGAAAGAGGTCTGGCCATCAAGGGATGACTTGAAACGCACCACAGGTATAATCCCGCTCGCCTCCATCTCAATCTTCTGTTTTTGTGTGAGGTTGCGACAGTGACGGTCATAGCCGGGTGGCTGCTTCCGCTTTATCTGCTCCTGACGCATTGACTCCAGCCGTTGGGGAGAACAGTAGCAATGGTAAGCAGACTCCTGCTTCAGCAACCTATCAGCCACCTCGCGGTAAAGCTCCAGCCGTTGTGATTGGAAATAGGGACCTTCATCCCAATCAAGCCCGAGCCAGCGCAGACTCTCCAAAATAATATCTGTAGCTCCATCCACTAGACGAGCCACATCGGTGTCCTCAATACGCAGAATAAAAAGGCCATTATTGTGACGGGCGAATAGCCAATTAAATAGAGCGGTCCTGATATTGCCAAGATGAGGATAGCCTGTTGGGCTTGGAGCGAAGCGAACACGCACCATAGTTTCAGACATAGCTAGCCTGGCCCCGCGCATAAGGCCCCGTGAAAGACACCTGCCTTACCGGCAGTTTCACCACGTAGGTATCAGCAATCTTATCATGTATACCTTGCTTGCGGGCATCAAAGGCAACCCAGATAAAACCTACAAACAGAGTTACCACCGAGACAATGTATCCCAAGAAACGATACAGCGCGCATTGTAATTTAACCGGAGAGCTGTCAGTCCGAATAACCTTTATCCCCACAGCCATCTTCCCCAGCGTCTGTCCCCGCCATACCCAAAAACCCAACCAATAAGCAACCGATATTACTAGGCCGCTTGGCACCCAGATTACCGGAGAGGCAAAAACGCAGACAATAACGGCAACAATAAACCCTAAGACCAAAAGGTCAATAACACCTGCCCCGAGCCTAACCCAGAAACCAGCATACTCTAAGGCAAACTCTTTTGGCTTCTTCTCCAACCCTCATTCCTTTTGAAAACGCTAGTCTTACTGCGCATTCTTGGATTCACTGAAGGCAACAAATCATCCCATAAGGCTTAAGTAATTAGAGAATATCCTGGAAAGATACAGGAAACGGTTAATAGATTACTACCAAATCCTCATTTTTTGGTCAGGATACGGTACATGCCTTCAAGATCATTCAATCTTCGTCTGAGCCGCCCAGCTAGCTGTTCAGCCTGCTTCAAGGCATTCCTGACATCCTCCATATCGGTTTGGATTTTAAATAGTAACTCATTCCGCCGAACAGCGGAATCAGCTTCAAAGCTCTCCAAATCGCCGAATTCGCCTTTGCCACTTAATTGTGAAAGCAACTCACTATCACGCCCCATTTGACCTTTTTTAATCTGCTCAAAAGACTTATCAGCGCCCTTCATCTTTAAATACCTCTCTTCAAATACAATTTAACACATTATCTATGCATTAGCAATAGGAAAAGGCAAGAATTCTAAACCTTTACCCCAGTTATGAGTCTCATAGCCTGCTTCAGGTCTGAAGGCAATTCACAGGTGAATTCCTGGTATGCGCCGCTGGCAAGCAAACGGAAACCCAAGCGGTAAGCATGAACGAACTGCCGCTTAACATAGGCGGACCTGACACCATACATCGGGTCACCGACGACTGGATAGCCAATAGCTGATAAATGAACTCGTATCTGATGGGTTCGACCAGTTTCAGTGGTAACCTCAAGCAGGGAGTAATCACCCAGATACTCCTTAACCTTATATCTGGTCCTGGCTTGCCTGCCGTTAGATACTACCGCCATCCGTTTGCGATTGAACGGGTCACGCCCGACAGGAGCATCGATAACACCCTGACTCTGAGCCAGCTTACCTTTAACTAAGACAAGGTAACCCTTGGACACTGACCTGGCTTTGAATTGATTAATCAGATATTGCTGCGCGGAGTTATTCTTGGCAATAATCATCAACCCCGAGGTATCTTTGTCCAAACGGTGAACTATACCCGGTCGTATAGCATCACCAAAGTTGCCCAAATTTGGGCAACGAGCTAAGAGGGCATTGACCAAGGTATGAGTGGTATGTCCCGGAGACGGATGGACAACTAACCCAGCCGGCTTGTCTATCACCAGAAGGTCGTCATCTTCATAAATCACATCCACCGGAATAGGTTCAGCAACAAGTGAGACCTGTTCGGGAGGGGGCAACGCGATATGAATCTTATCTCCAGCATTCAACTTCTGGCTTGCCTTGGCTCCACATTCGTTGACCAAAATATAGCCCTGCTCAATCAGCTTCTGAAGGCGAGAGCGTGATAACTCAGGATATTCTTTAGCTAGATATCTATCCAGGCGACCTGTTGACCCTGCAACCTGCAATATCTTAACTTCTGGCTCCAGAGGAATTACCATTTCCCTTTCTAAATGCCCAAAAAATGAAAATAGCCAGCACTATACTACCAACGGTGATGGCTGAGTCAGCGACGTTAAATGCCGGCCAGTGAAAATCACGCCACAGGCGAACATCAACAAAGTCGGTAACATAACCGAAACGTAGGCGGTCTATCAGATTACCTACTGCACCACCAAAAACCAAGCCCAAAGCCGAGATACCCAGAATGCTAGACCTAGAAAGATAGCGATAAAACAGCAAAATAGTCATTAACCCGGCTATAGCGACTAGCGTTAGCAAGAAAGCTTGATTTGCAAAAAGACCAAAGGCTGAGCCAGTATTCCGCACATGGGTCAAGCTTAAGAAACTGGTTATAGACACTGTTTGATAGAGCTCTAAATGAGACCTGACCCACAGCTTACTTGTCTGGTCTAATGCCACCACAAAGGCAGCAATGATGAGGAATAATCCTCCCCACCACCCACTACCTTGCCGTTCTACTTCTGGCATTCTTCGCCTGGCGCGCTTTACACTCAAGACACAAGTTCGCTTGCGGCAATGCCTCAAGCCTAGCTGGCTCTATGGACCGACCACAAAGGTCACATATTCCATAAGTGCCAGCCTCATATTTTTTCAGAGCATGCTCCACCCCAGCTAGAGCGTCAGTCAGCTGCCTTTCCAGAGCCATCCTCTTCTCCAACTCAAAGGCTTCGGTGGCTCCCTCTTCTCGCTTTCCGAAGGGACTTCCCTCTCGCTGCTCGTCAGCAGACTTCTCCTCAGCCTTCAACCGCTGAAGCTCCTTTTTCAGACGCACCTGCTCTTGTTTCAAACGTTCATAAAGCTCAGTAAAATTGGCCACAACTTAAACCTGTCTCAACATGCTGTGGAGACTATTCTAGCCTATGCTAGATAGGAAAGCAAGCTAGTCAACCATAAGACGTAGCTGTCGTATAGTGCCTATCGCTTGTCCGCGCCAATGGTTATTGGCGAAGACAAAAGTCTTTTCTGCTAGACTGTTCAGCTTGCTTATCCGTGGCAACCATTCCTTCAGTTCTTCGGCTGAATAGGTATAATCATACCTTTCGTAAGCATGCTCGTGTTGCCACCACTTGGCTGCATTACGCCCGTGGAAACGCACATAACCTACATTACTAGTAACCTCAGCCAACGGCGGCAGGAGCTTGGGCAACTGTGGCTCATCAACACAACAAAAACCAAGATTGCGGTTTCGCAGCAAATCAAAGACATCTGACCGCAGCCATTGAGAGTTGCGAAATTCCACCACCACCGGTAAATCACCCAGCCGTTCCTGAAAAAGTTCAAGATAATCGCGATTCTGAAGGCTGAAATGAAAACTGTAGGGAAACTGAGCTAACACACAGCCCAGCTTACCGGCAGCCATAAAAGGCTGGAGTATACGGACAAATGCTGCAAAAACACTGCCATCGTGCTGGCGTTGATGTGTCATCTCTTGATTCGCTTTGATGGAGAATAAGAACCCCTCTCCAGTCTTACCAATCATAGCTTCCAGAACGGAAGGCTTAGGCAAGGCATAAAAGGTAGAATTCAGTTCTAAGGAGTTGAATTCCCGGGCATAGTAACGAAGCCATTCCTGTCGTGGCATGCCACGAGGATAAAAGTTACCTACCCAATCATTATAGCTGAAGCCAGACGTGCCTAAGTAAAGCACACCTTAGTCTAGCACAGCTGTCAGCGTAAACAAAGCTAACGCAGCTTTAAATAAAGCGGATGCAATTAAACGCTCAATTTCTTACGAAGTTAAATAGCCAGAATTATAGTCCATATCCCGATAATAATTAGATAAATACCAACAAGGTAGTTTAATATCCTAGGAAAAATCATCACGATAATGCCGAAGATAAGGGTTAATATACCAATTATTAAACTGCCTACGGGAGCTATAGTAATGCCAAACATAATACATTACCTCCTTTTCAAAATAAGCAATGTCCTCAGGACAAATAAAATACTACTTACACCAACGTGAATACAGCTACCTATTTATGAGCGCCAACACACCCCAAACAATAAGAAAAACACCAACAATGAGGTAAAGGGGTAGCCAGTTAAACAGAATCAACACGCCGGCGACTATAGCAATAATCGCCATAACTGTACCGCTTATAGTAATGCTTTTCTTCGCCATATGAATGAGACCTCCTTCAGTTTGGATTTACTACTTATATTATTGATTTTTGGCTATGCTGTCAATACTTTGGTTACCAGATGAAATATGCTGCAATCAACGAGCAACATGGTTACTCATTGACCAAACTATCCTCGCTATTGTAATATCTCCACAAAACATTTTGACTTGAAGACAGAAAGGGGGATGTTTTTATGAGCGCAAAAAGGCGAGGAACCACGAGCAAATGGAAATGGGTCATCATTGGTATAGTCGTGGCTGTCTTGCTTGTGCCAGTTGGGCTTTTCCTGGCAACAGACCACGAGGACAAAGAACTCAACGAAGCCACACGCGCACAGCTAGGCGGCACCTATGTCAAACTCTCTGATGGGGTGACCCATTATGAATTACTCGGCCCGAAAGATGGGCCAGTGGTTGTTTTGGTTCACGGTGCTACCATACCGATGTGGATATGGGACCCTCAGATTGAGGCATTTATCACCGCCGGATTTCAGTTGCTTCGCTACGATATGTACGGCAGGGGCTATTCCGACCGCCCTGACGCCGACTACAATCGGGAACTCTACCGCAAGCAACTGCTCGACTTACTCGATAATCTGGGACTAAATGAACCTGTCGATTTAGTCGGGATGTCTTTAGGCGGCGCCATCGTCACCGACTTCACTGCCAACTACCCCGAGCGTGTGCAACGCTTGGTTCTAGTTGCACCAGTGGTTAATTCTGTAAGCAAAGATACTTCCATCAAGATGCTGCGCATTCCCATTCTGGGCGATTTCCTGATGCGCATGGTGGCAGTGAAAACCGTAACCAAACGCGCCAATTCCTTAATTCAGGGAATGGACAGGGCTGATGAATACAGCAAACTCCTATATGAACAGACCACCTACAAAGGCTTTGAAAGAGCCTCCCTTTCTATGTTTCGTGGCGATGCTATGCGAGATTATCGAGAAGCCTACCGCACAGTGGGAAAGCAAAACAGAGAGGTGATGCTCATCTGGGGAACAGAAGACACAGACATCTCTCGTGAGAGGATAGATGAAATAATAAGCGCCGTCCCGAACATTCAAGTCCATATCATTGAGGGAGTCGGCCACCAGGTGAACCTAGAAGAATCGGAGAAAGTCAACGAGCTTGTGGTCGACTTTTTGAAATAATAGCTTGAAAGAATAGAGCAGAACTTATACTTCCCTGAACTCGCCCTCCACAGTACCCTCCTCGCCACCAGGAGGAGGTCCACCAGGAGCTTCACCTCCAGGCGCTCCACCGGGTGGAGGTGGCGTCCCAGCTTGCCCATAAACAGCAGCACCGATCTTTTGCATTACTTGAGACAGCTCCTCCGCTGTGCTGCGAACATAATTCATATCCGTGCCTTGAAGAGCCGAGCGCACAGCAGCTATCTTGCCATCTACCTCCTGTCTTAAGTCAGCCGGTATCTTGTCCCCTTGTTCGCGGAGCGTTCGTTCAGCAGTATAAACCAAGGTATCAGCCGTATTGCGAGTCTCCACCTCTTCTTTCTTTCTGGCATCTTCAGCAGCATGAGATTCAGCTTCCCTAGCCATCTTCTCCACTTCATCCTTGCTCAAACCGCTGGAGGCAGTAATTGTAATCTTTTGCTCCTTGCCAGTGCCCTTGTCCTGCGCCCGGACGTCCAGAATGCCATCAGCACTGAAATCAAACGAAACCTCAATTTGGGGTACACCCCTCGGCGCTGGCAAAATGCCGTCAAGTACAAAACGGCCCAGAGTCCGATTATCCGCCGCCATGGGACGTTCCCCCTGCAGTACATGGATTTCCACGCTGGGTTGACTGTCTGACGCCGTGCTAAAAATCTGGCTCTTTTTGGTGGGAATAGTAGTGTTCCGCGGAATAAGCGGCGTGGCCACACCACCCAGCGTTTCAATACTCAAAGTAAGCGGTGTAACATCAAGCAGAAGAACATCTCTGACATCTCCCTTAATCACACCTGCCTGGATAGCAGCGCCCAATGCCACCACCTCATCAGGATTAACACCTTTAACCGGCTCCTTGCCAAAAAACTGGCGCACCATGTCCTGGACCTTTGGCATTCTTGTTTGACCGCCAACTAGAATGACATCGCTTACCTGAGCCGCAGTAATTTTGGCATCAGTCAACGCTTTACGGCACGGTTCTATGCTCCTTTCCAGCAAGTCCATGGACAACTGCTCCAGCTTGGCTCGCGTCAGAGTTATATTCAAGTGCTTGGGCCCAGAGGCATCGGCCGTGATGAAAGGCAAATTTATATCCGTCTGACCAACTGTGGATAACTCACGCTTGGCTTTCTCGCCAGCATCCTTTAGACGCTGCAACGCCATCCTGTCCTGTTTCAAGTCTACGCCCGATTCCTTCTTAAACTCATCGCATAGCCAGTCCATAATTTTTTGGTCTATATCATCGCCACCGAGATGAGTATCACCATTCGTTGACTTAACCTGGAATTGGCCTTCACCAAGTTCGAGTATGGAAATATCAAACGTGCCACCGCCGAGGTCATAGACAGCGATAGTTTCCTCCTGCTTCTTATCCAGCCCGTAAGCCAAAGCTGAAGCGGTTGGCTCATTTACTATGCGTATCACATTCAACCCCGCGATGGTGCCAGCATCCTTGGTCGCCTGGCGCTGGCTGTCATTGAAATAGGCCGGCACCGTAACCACCGCATCGGTGACCTTCTCGCCGAGGTAAGCTTCAGCATCAATTTTCAGCTTCTGCAAAATCATGGCTGAGATTTCCGGCGGACTGTACTGCTTGCCCCCCATCACTACCCAGGCATCACCATTGCTGGCTTCAACTATTTTGTAAGGTAGTCGCTTTATATCATTCTGAACTTCGGAGTCTTTGAACTTGCGACCCATGAGCCTTTTCACACTGAAGATAGTGTTCTCGGGATTGGTAATCGCCTGCCGCTTTGCCAATAATCCCACCAGCCGCTCACCCTTCTTGTCAATAGCCACTACCGAAGGTGTTAGCCTCTCCCCCTCAGCATTGGGGATTATTTTCGGCTCACCACCTTCCATAACTGCCACCAAACTAAATGTGGTGCCTAAATCAATACCAACTGCTTTGCCCATCTTGTCCTCCTTCTGACACTAAATTTTTTATGACTTTTCTCATTTTTCTAACCCTTTTCCGCAGTTAAATCTTCCTCATCCTGTTTAGTCGATTCCGTGGCCGATGATTCGCCACCCTTCCCCACCACCACCTGTGATGCCCGAAGTAATTTGTCCTTCAGTTTATACCCTTTTCGAACCTCATCTAGCACCTCGCCTTCAGCACCCTCATGCTGGGCTACTGCTTCATGGAGACTCGGATCGAATATCTCACCCACACACTTCATTTCGGCCAGCCCATGTTTACTCAAAACATCTAATAACATCTTCTGAATTTGCCTGAAGCCGGTAAGCCAACTGAGACCTTTGCCCTCAGGAGCAGCTCCTTCAAAAGCACGGTCAAAAGCATCCAACACTGGTAATATATCACAAACCAGCATGGAGTTGGCCCAATGTATGAGCTCTTTTTTCTCTTGTTCTTCACGTGTTTTATAGTTTCGAAAATCAGCCTCAGTCCTCTGCCAGTTGGCTAAATACCGTTCAGCCTTCTCTTTCTCCTGAGCAAGGGCTTCTTTTAAAGACTCAATATTCTCTTCGGCTAGCTCAGGCGCTTCACTCTCAGATGCCACTCTGTCTTCTTCAACCAATCTATAGCCTCCTTATAACAAATCTAATCGCCGCGGTAAATTCCAGCCACCAGATCGCTTAATACCCCAGACATATAGGACACTATAGAAATAGCTCGGCTGTAATCCATCCGAGTTGGACCGATAACACCAACGGTGCCACCAACCTGGCCAGGTATACCATAGCGACTGAAAACCAAACTCAAATCACGTAATGTCTGAACTTGATTCTCTTCACCGATCAGAACCTGTACGCCAACATCGCTCGACCGCAGGGAGAAAGCGGAGTTAAGCCACTCTTTCGTCTCCATCAGCTCCATGATACTCAACATCCTGTCCTTTTGAGCAAACTCAGGTTGGCCAAGCATCAAGCGCAATCCTTCAAGGTAAGATTCCTCATATTCTAGCTCATCCTCGGCAGACATCATGTCAGTCACGGCTTCAATTACTTGCTCCTCTTCCGAGGAAAGCCCTACCTTTTTAGTTTTAATTAAGATCTCAGAGCTTGTTAGCCCAGAATAAACAGCATTCAGTTTATTAGCCATGATTGTTAGCTGTTCCTGCGTTACTGGCTTATCGAATGACAATAGTTGCCTCTTCAATATAGCCTCCCTGAGCACCAGAACCATAAGAGCCACGAACTCCTGCATTGCCACCAATTCCACATGCCAGAATCGACATTGCCTTGGCTTGGGATAAGTGACCAAAGCTGCATTCTTGGCTAAACGTGCCAAGATGGTTGCTGCCAGCTTCAGCCATCTATCAAATTCCTCTTCCACTTCACGGAAAAGCTTACTGATGCGATACTGCTCCTCCAAGGGAAGCTCGGCTTCATTAGCCAGCGACTCTACATAATGACGATACCCCTTGTCTAAAGGCATACTGCCAGCCGATGTATGGGGTCGGCTAATATAGCCCTCCTCTTCAAGATAGGCCATGTCATTGCGAATAGTAGCCGGGCTCACCCCTAGCTGATAATTTCGAAAAATAGTCTCCGACGCTACAGGCACTGCTGTAGCAATATACTCACTGACTATTATTCTCAGAACAGCTTCTCTTCTCTTAGTCAAACCTTTCAACATTTTTTAGCACTCTCCCCCAAAGACTGCTAACTACTATAATTTACCACTATATCAACAATATGTCAAAACCTAAAAATAGGGGCTACTTACTTATGTAGCTGCGAGGCTTTAGCCTCGCTAAAGAAAGGCAATCCTGAAGTGGCGCAACTGGATTGAAAATGGATTATTGATAAACACTCCTAAAAATATATAAGGTGGCCTTAAGGCCACCTTATACAACATACAACAAAAAATTCAGGTGGTTATCTTTCTGAATAGGTGACCTCGAGAATAACCTCTGACCACTCTATCAATTGAGCTACACTGTTGCCGTTAGTCTTCTTCATAAATAGAGCTTCAACCTGAAAGTGAGTGGCAGCCGCAGCGGCAAGATGGACTATGTCAGGAGTGACGTCTACTATAGTCGGTGGTTGAGTAAAAAGCGTAGAGGAATACTGCAATTGCGTGCCAGTATACCAGAATTCGGGCAGCTTGTCACCATATTTAACATTCCACAAACGCATACCGGCAAGCCCCGTAGTGGCCGGGAACGGATCACTAACTACGCTCCTAGTGGTAAACCTGAGATTGGCATTTTCTATTTTCTTTCCCGCCAGGCTCCAGATATCGAAGCTCCAGAAAGCACAATATCCTCTATTCTTCTCATCATCCCCAGCTATAGTCCGGGAATTATCTTTATCACCTTCAGAATCTACTGTGCCAGTTTCCTCGGCAATCGGTCTGATGGTTACGGTTTTAGTAACTGTTGACACGGTGACCATCACATTACCCTTGGTTTCGCCACCTTTGCCATCGCTAACAGTTACCGTGATGTTGAAATTCCCACCTTTATTCGGTGCTATCCAGGTAACTCTGTTGCCTACCCCGGTGATATCCCCCTCACTAGCCGACCAGCTATATCTGACCGCGTCGCCATCAGGGTCACTAGCAACACAGGTAAGCATCGTACTCTCCCCGTACAGCACCCCGGATGGGCTGGCATCAAAGCTAGAAATTATCGGCGACTGATTAGCACCAACTGTCACAGGTAAACTAGCCTGTGACGAACCACCTTTGCCGTCCTCCACGGTGACCGTGATGGTTTAAGTCCCGTAATTCGGCGGAGCTTTCCAGATAACGGAGGGCCCAGCACCGCTAAAATCACCCCCTGTGCATGCCCACCTGAAATCTAACTGATCACCATCTGCGTCCTGAGCTATACACTTAACCTCAGTGTTGCCTGAAGGATAAAGCTGTGTCTTCGCCGCTACTAGGCTGGCGATTACTGGCGGTTGATTACCGCTCGGCATCGATGGCGGCGTCGCCTGGCGCGGGCCGCAAGCCCCACCCAGCATGACCGCCACAGCCAGCATAACCAGGACTATAGTGAAACTAACTCTAAAAATACTCATCCTCATTTACCTCCTTACGTAAAAGTATACTTCAACTCAACACTGTTAACAATCAGAGCGACCCGTGCCAATCATCAAGACTATTGCTTTGTGCTAGCCGCAATGTCATAGCTTGTAATCTTCCAGGCATCAGGGCCAATAGTCGTAATGCTGAAATCCCATATCTCACCCGGGCGCAGATTCTCCCTAATAGCTGACGCCTTGGCAATGAGACTTTTGTTCTTATCATAGAAATTGACTGCTATCGTGCCGAATTTTATGTCCATATTGCCAACGTTCTGAGCTCTGCCAATGACCACTGCCGTGCTTTGAGGTGCACTTCCAGCGAACTCACGCACCGTCATGCTATGGCTCAATATCTTCAACTCTCCATCATCGCCTACCCCTAGTTCAGCACACCCAGCAGAACTTACTGTTAAAATCAGCACCAATACTGCAGCTACAACCCTAGCTGTCCTCTTCATTATCTCCTGCTCTCCTTGCAACTTAACCCATCTCATTTCCATTACTGACCGCAACAGCTCTTGTATGGCCTGGGAATAACGCTTACGGTTAAGGTAGCCTCGGTACTGCCACCATTTGCGTCTTGGGCAACAACCATAATGTGATAGTCACCATAATCGTTTGGCGCTTCCCAGGTAATAGTAGGCCCATCACCCGTTAGACTACCACCGGTGGATGACCACTTGAACTGCACCGCATCGCCTTCAGGGTCAGAAACAACACATTTGATTTCAGAGGCTCCCCTAGGGTAAACATTTATATACTGAGCCTCAAGATTTGAGATTTCTGGAGGCTTATTGCCCTTAAACTCCGGCGATGCCAAACAAGCACTGCACAGCACTGTCACAACCACGATTATGCCTAAACCAATTTTGTCGATACGCGAATTCACTGATACTCCCTCCCTCGAACGAGCTAGCCAAAGTATATACAGGCGTGGCAATTTTAGCAAGCAATCGTGCTGTTGACCTTGTTTTAGCAGGATGGTATCATTCTCTAAATATCCCGGAGATACAGGATTGGCTGACAACGCCAGACAAGATACCGAAATCGCTCGATTTCTCAAGCTAGAGGCTAGGCGACAAAAGGAAACCATAAATCTTATTGCCGCCGAAAATTACGCCAGTCGAGCGGTGCTCGAAGCTCAAGGCTCCATATTAACCAACAAATATGCCGAAGGCTACCCGCAACGCCGCTATTACGCTGGCTGCCCCAATATAGATGCCATCGAAAGCTTGGCAATCGAGCGAGCCAAGAGATTGTTCAACGCTGAGCATGCCAACGTCCAGCCCCATAGCGGCAGCCAAGCCAACATGGCAGTCTATTTCGCCCTTCTCGAGCCCGGCGATACCGTTATGGGAATGAGCTTAAGCCATGGCGGCCATCTAACTCACGGCGCCCCAGTCAATTTCTCGGGAAAATGGTACAAGTTCATCACCTACGGAATTGACCGACAAACTGAAAGGCTCGACTATGACAACATAGAGAAACTAGCCCTAAAGCACAAGCCAAAACTTATTATCGCTGGAGCCAGTGCCTATCCCCGAATTATTGACTTCAACCGCTTCCGCAGCATAGCTGATGCTGCCGGCGCCCAGCTTATGGCAGATATGGCCCACATAGCCGGATTGGTAGCTACCGATTTACATCCCTCTCCAGTACCTCATGCCCAAATAATTACCTCATCCACCCACAAGACCTTGCGCGGTCCCCGAAGCGGCTTCATTTTATGTAATCAAGAGCTGGCTTCAAAGATAGATGCCGCTGTTTTCCCTATGATGCAGGGAGGACCACTGATGCACGCCATCGCTGCCAAAGCCATAGCCTTTTTTGAAGCTATGCAGCCTGAGTTCGCCACCTATCAAAAGGCAGTACTGGAAAATGCTCAAGTCCTTGCCTCTGAGTTAAAGCAGCACGGTTTACGACTAATTTCTGGCGGTACCGATAATCACCTCATCCTCGTTGACCTCACCCAGACTGGAATAACCGGCATAGTCGCTCAGGAAGCCCTTGAAGCCGCTGGCATCTTGGTAAATAGGAATGCCATCCCCTCAGACCCCAGACCACCTCAAATCACCAGTGGCATCAGGCTGGGTACACCAGCTATTACAACCAGAGGCTTCGGCCCCAAAGAAATGAAGCACATTGCTTCTTTCATTATAAAGGTGCTCTCTCACCCCGAAGATAAAAGAATACAAAACGAAATAGCTGAGCAAGTAGCTTCCATGTGCCACAGTTTTCCCACCCCAGGAATAGACTAGACTCTACCAATGAAACGTTACATCACAAGACAGAAAACGTCAGATTCCCTTTAAGCGGGTAGGCCTTCCATAGCATCATTAGTATAATTCAAAGGTTTGCGGTAGAAACCTATGGAACCAAAATTTGCCATCGAAACCAGAGATTTAACCAAGAAATATGGTGACCTCACTGCGGTCGATAAGCTAAACATTACAATAGGCTACGGTGAGGTGTTTGGGCTGCTCGGCCCTAACGGTGCCGGCAAGACAACAATAATCTCCATGCTGTGCACCATAATCAATCCATCTTCAGGCAACGCCACTGTGAATGGCTTCAATATATTAAAACAACCGGCCGCTGTTAGACGCAGCATCGGCATCGTTTTCCAGGACCCAAGCATCGATGACCGCCTAACAGGCAGAGAAAACTTGCAGCTTCATGCTTGCCTTTACGATATGCCGGCAGAGCTAACCAAAAAGCGCATAGCGGAGGTCCTAAAGCTGGTAGGATTGGAGGATAGAGCGGATTCCGCCATGAAAACTTACTCGGGCGGTATGAGAAGACGATTGGAATTGGCCAGAGGTTTGCTTCACCACCCCAAGGTGCTCTTTCTCGACGAGCCCACTCTAGGCCTGGATCCTCAAACTCGAGAGCATCTCTGGACATACATCGAAAACCTGGCCCGAACAACTGAAATCACCATCATCCTCACCACCCATTACATGGAAGAAGCCGACCTGCTTTGCAGTCGTGTTGCCATCATTGACTATGGTAAAATCAAGGTCATTGACACACCCTCCAATCTGAAGGCAGCTCTAAAAGGCGATGTCATAACCATTACCACAGCCCATCCGCAAAAGCTCGCCACCAGACTGACTGAACTCAGACTCACCCCTCATATAGACTCATCAGGAGATGCCTTGAGATTAACTGTCTCCAACCCAGAAAAACTCATACCCAGATTAATTAGAACCGCTGCCGATGTTGGAGTAGAAGTCAATTCCGTATCTATCCATCACCCAACATTAAATGATGTGTTCCTTCACTACACCGGTCGAGACATAAGAGCAGAAGAGGCCGAATCACAGTTCAGAAAATTCATGATGGTGGGGAGGCAAAAAAGATGAGTGAGCTCAGGAAAATATATGGATTGTGGCGTCGGGAAGTACTCAGATACTGGCGTGAAAAGTCACGGATTATCTCTTCACTCATATTGCCTCTGCTCTGGCTGCTGGTTTTCGGCGGCGGCATGCGCGGCGTAGAGCTGCCCGGCATACAGGGTTACCAAACATACATATTCCCGGGCATAGTCGCTATGACACTCTTATTCACCTCTGTCTGGTCCGGCATCTCCATAATCTGGGACAGAGAATTCGGCTTCTTTAAAGAGATTATGGTAGCACCCGTCTCTCGAACCTCAATCGTCATCGGTAAGGCTCTGGGCAGTGGAACAAGCGCCCTTATCCAGGGCTTCATTTTGCTACCGCTTTCATTTCTGGTAGGTGTGCACCTGTCGCCGATGTCTTTCGTAATATTAATCCCCACTATGATTCTCATCTCAATCGGACTGGTCTGTATTGGACTGCTTATCGCCTCAATGATAACCAGCATGGAAGGATTCAATTTCATCATGAGCCTGGTGATTATGCCCATGTTCTTCACCAGCGGCGCCCTTTTCCCCCTAACTTCGGCGCCAGATTGGCTTAGGGGCTTTAGCTATGCAAATCCACTGACTTACGGCGTGGATGTCTTACGCTGGGGCACCTTCGGCGAGGCAAGTTCATTGCTACCAATTTATGCCGAATTTCTTATACTGGTGCTATTCGCCGCAGCTATGATTGTAGCCTGCTCCTATACCTTCAACATTAAAAAGTAACGTCCAATCACCCAGGGCACAATATCCTCACCGCTCCGACTATTCTCTGACCGCTTTCGCATGATTAAAGCATGATTCATCAGAAGAAAGCCAATCGCAGCATACGGTTCAGTTAAAATTTTTACCAAAAATTTACACAACGACAAAACCGAGGCAACAATCCGCTGCTACACTAATAGTAGACTGTAAAGTTGACCCAGGCCTTGTACGCAGGGCCCTAACATGGTCTGGAGTTAGCTCCCAGTCAAGAAGAAAAAGGAGGTTAAAAAATGAAGAAAACTCTAAGCCTGGCGCTGCTGGCAATAATCTTGGTAGCCAGCCTCGGTTTTGCCCCGGCAGCCTATGCCGATGATGCCAGCACCGATGTCGATGCTAAAGGCATCGGCAAGCTGAAAGCCCAAGGAGACGGCATAGCCGTATTATATGGCAAGGGCGCCGTCGAACTCAGCGGCAACGGCACCCTGTGGGTAAAGGACTCCGCTGGCAATGCTAAGATTGAAGTCACAGGATACGGCGTAAAGAAGGAGTTCCCCGATGGTTGGATTCAGTACGCAGGTCTGCGCGGCACCGCCAGTATTAAGGGCACCAATATCCGCGTTGTCATTGCCGGCGTAAGCATCGACCTTACCGCTAAAGGCCGCGGTGGCGCCATTCTCTGGGGGCACGGAACTTATGAAATGAACGGCAGGTCAGGCCAGTGGGGCAACAATACCTTCCCCAAACCAGTGCTGCTCGCCCCGGTTGAATAACTAAAGCAACGACAGACAAAACTCTGGCAAGCCAGGGAATTCTCTGGCTTGCCAGACTGAAAAAAAGAAAGGAGATTACAAAGAAATGAGAAAAATCCAGAAATTCGTTCTTGCCACCGTACTTGTCGCCATCATGCTCATCTCAAGCGCACCGGCTATAGCGCTGGCTCAAGAAGACGGGGCTCCGGAACGTCGGGGTGCTCTAATAGCTCAAGTCGCCGAAATACTGGGTATTGACCAGCAAGAGCTTGAGGATGCCCTCAAGCAGGCCCAAATGGAATTGCGGCAGGAAACTCTCGACGCCAGACTTCAAGAATTAATAGCTGAGGGCACGTTAACCCAGGAGCAGGCTGATGACCTTAAGGCATGGATGAATGCCAGACCCGATGTCCCGAATATTCCTCCAAAGCAACTTAAGGAGGCACTAGAAAAAGGCGTTATAACCCAAGAGCAAGTAGACCAACTTAAGGCATGGATGGAGGCAAAGCCGGACACTCCAAATATCGGGGCAACGATAGGTGAGCGTCTTGTAGAGGAAGGCATAGTCACACAGCAACAGGCAGACGAGTACAAAGCCTGGATGGAATCAAGACCAGCGGATATACCAAAAGTTGGCCCCGGACAACTTAAGAAGTTGCTGGACGAGGGCAAAATAACCCAAGACCAGATGGATGCGTTCAAGGCGTGGATGGAATCAAAGCCTGATATGCCAAAGATTCGGCCAGAAGTGCGAAAGGAGCAGGCAGAGAACACTCAAGAACACCGCGATGCTCTGACAACACGCGTCGCTGAAATCCTTAATATCGACAAGGCAGACCTTGAGAATGCCTTCAAGCAAGCCCAAAGTGGATTTCGAGAGCAAGCCCTGGACACTAGACTGCAGGAGCTGGTAAATCAGGGCGCGTGGACCCAGCAGCAGGCTGATGCATTCAAAGCCTGGATAAAAGCCAGGCCTGATGTCCCACCACTTCAACCTGCCCAGCAAGCCGGCCAATCAAGGCCACCAAGATAATAGGAGACACCGGACCTAGTGGCTGAGCGGACAAACTAAGCATCAATAACGATTGGCAAGCCAGGCTGTGCCTGGCTTGCCAGCATTCGAACCGTAAGCACATCAAAACACTTTAAGCTATAATAAGAAGAATACGTATTTACTAATTACCGAGGTAGGTCATGACAACCATACTGGTCGTCGACGATGAGCCGAACATACTAGAACTCGCCAAGCTCTATCTTGAGCAAGAGGGGTACCGTGTACAGGGGGTTGGCAACGGCAACGATGCCCTTGAAAAGCTAAATTCGGTTAAGCCATCGCTCATCGTCCTGGATTTAATGCTACCCGACATAGACGGTTTTGAGGTATGCCGTGAGATACGAAAGAAAAGCGACATCCCCATTCTGATGCTTACTGCCCGAAAAGAAGACGTGGACAAAATAGTCGGGCTTGAGCTTGGGGCTGATGACTATCTAACCAAACCATTCAATCCACGAGAGCTGGTAGCCAGGGTCAAGGCTATTCTCCGCCGCTACAAGTCCGGACTCAAGCCCAGTCAAGCCATAGAAGTCGGTAATCTACATATTGACCTGGCTCGCCGCGAGGCAACTATAGATAGCCAACAACTTAAACTCCGCACTAAAGAGTTCGACTTGCTAGCAACCCTGGCTCAAAACATAGGAGTCGTTCTAACCCGAGAGCGACTCCTTGAGATGGTCTGGGAAACTGATTACTACGGAGAAACGCGCACCATCGACATCCATATTAACCATCTCCGGGACAAGTTAAGCGGAGCGAACGCCTCGATAGAAACAATCCGAGGTATAGGCTACAAAATGACATTGAAATAACGAGCATCCAGCGGCTGAGCACAGAGTTTTTAGTCACAGAAAAAGCCGCTCCTAAATAGAGGTTTATGATGAGCCTGCGTACACGCCTTATTCTTTCATACGTTTTAATCATAGTCTTATGCCTGGGCATAGTCGCTGCCTCTCTGATAGTCTTGCTCGGTGACCATATAAACAGGCTAGCCATGGCACGCCTGGCCGATATTGCACTGCCCATCTATGTCCAGTTCAGAGCAGCTACCAGAAGCCAAGTCTCTCTGAACCAGGCATGGGCCAATCTGCAGGAGATGTCTCAGGAAACTGGCACTTACATATTTCTACTGGACGCTAAAGATGTCATTATCAGACAGGCAATACCCGAGGAGAGTTCCTGGATACCACCCTCAAAGTTGGAAATCAAAAAGCCACCTGCCATCAGACTAACGCCTTACCACGGAACTTATGTCGCACCTGGTGGAGAAAGATTACTATTCGTCGCCCAACCACTTACTGGATTGTTCAAAACACCCAACCCCTCTAATCCAGAGACCCTAGTGCTGGCCTTGCCTCGCCGGGAGGCTCTGGCCATCTGGGCTGACTTTGCTAAACCATTTCTCTGGGCAGGACTAGCCGCCCTGGCTGTCTCCATACTTATAGCCATTCTCCTAGCGCGCTCCGTCTATGTACCTGTCCGACGCGTGACAAACGCCGCCGAAGAAATAGCCCACGGTAACTATGAGCAGGAGGTCCCAGAGGCCGGCCCTAAAGAGGTCAAAGGCTTGGCTACAAGTTTTAACCAGATGGCCAAGCAGGTGAAGCACTCTCAGCAGATGCTGCGCGACTTTGTAGCCGATGTCTCCCACGAGCTAAGAAGTCCGCTTACCTCCATCAAGGGATTCGCCCAAGCCATAGTCGATGGAACTGCCAAGGACAAAGAAGCCCAGCTTAAAGCTGCCACTGTCATCGAGGACGAGTCCAAACGCATGATGCGGCTGGTAGAGGAACTGCTTGAGTTTTCCAGGCTTGAATCAGGCCAGATCACCATGGTCAAGGAACCAGTAGATTTGAAGGAGCTTCTGCAGCAGTGCCATGAGATTTTCCTCATGCGTGCCGAAGAAAAAAACATACTACTGAAAACAGAGATTGAGCCTCTGTCGCCTGTCACCGGTGATATCGACCGTTTGGAGCAGGTCTTCAACAACCTGCTCGACAATGCCTTGAAACACACCCCCTCCGGTGGCAAGGTAAGCATCATTGCCCGGCAACCCCACCCCAACTTCGCCGAAATTGCCGTAACTGATACCGGCCCAGGCATCTCTGGTGAGCAGCTACGGCATGTCTTTGAGCGCTTCTATAAGGCTGACCATTCAGCAGGTAAAACTGGTGCCGGCCTGGGCCTGGCCATCGCCAGACAGATAGTCCGCGCCCACGGCGGAGATATCATGGCTAAAAGCGCCCTGGGTCAAGGAACCGAGTTCCTGGTCAGATTACCCACCAACCCCACTATTTAATATTGTTTAGCTGGTAGGTTGGCGCAAATGCTCCAACCTACCCCAAAATTCTAAATAACAAACATCAAATACTAAACAATGTCAAAATTCAAATATTCAAATTCAAAACCGTAATGTTTTGGTCATTGGTGTTTTAGCATTTGGATTTGTTTGGGATTTAGAAATTAGGATTTGGTATTTATTTAAGATGCTGCTTGCGGTACGTTAGTCTCGCCCCTCCTGTTTCCCAAGCCATGCGTAACTGGGGCATAATCCGCCTAACACGCACTCCTTACAACGAGGCCGTTGAGCTTTGCATATCCTCCGGCCATGCTCTATCAGCATAACATGAAACTGATACACATCCTGAGACGGCAAAAGTGCCTCAAGCAGCCTGTGTGCTTGCTCCACAGAAACCTTGGAGCTAATCAGTCCCAGCCTTTTAGCCACGCGGAAAACATGCGTATCCACCGGCAAAGCTGGCATACCCAGCGAAAAAAGCAATACGCAGCTAGCTGTTTTCATGCCCACCCCGGGCAATTGCCTCAGCCAATCCCTGGCCTCATCTACAGGCAGCTTCCCCAAGAAGTCCAGCTCGAAATCACCACGCCTTCGCCGTATTTCCTCCAGTGCCTGCTTGATATATCTGGCTTTAACTACACCCAGTCCACCAGCTTTAATAGAATGAGAAATCTCACCAACGCTGGCATTAGCCATATCTTCCCAACTACCAAAAGAAGCCAAAAGCTGCTCAAAGGCTTTTCCGGAGTTCCTATCCGACGTGTTCTGGGAAAGAATCGTCTGGACCAGCACCTCTATCGGGCTCTGCCGCCGTCGCCAATTGCGCCTGCCATATTCTTTAGTCAGCAACGTGAGAATTTGTTCAACGCTCGCTCTAACCATTCCGAAAGTATTATACAGCACAAACGTAGGGACAGGTCTTCAGACCTGTCCGCAGCAGACAGACCTAGAGAAAATCCTAAAATCGTTACAAAACCGTAATGTTTTGGTCATTGTTATTTGGTGCTTTGAGTTTGTTTGGGATTTCCCTAATCTGCGGACAGACCTAAAGGTCTGTCCCTACAGTTTTCACTTGGATAGGGTGAGGGTGAGAGTAGGACACAACAACCTCTTTGGTGCTATAATTATCTCACTAGAAATGGTAGGGGTGACTAATGGATGAACTCAAGGTCTTCACCGGCAACGCCCACCCGAAGCTAGCCGAGGCAATATGCAAATACCTCAACATACCGCTGGGCAAAGCTGAGGTCTTCGAATTCAAGAATGAGAACATCTTCGTCCGAGTTCAGGAAAATGTCCGTGAACGAGATGTATTCGTCATCCAACCGTTTTCCACACCGGTCAATAAAAACCTGGTCGAACTCCTAATTATGATTGACGCCTTCAAACGAGCTTCTGCCGGTAGAATCACCGCTGTCATCCCTTACTACGCCTACGGCCGCACCGACAAGAAAGACCAGCCTCGCGTGCCCATAACCGCCAGATTAATTGCTGACCTGCTCACCACCGCCGGCGCCAACCGCCTGCTAACCATAGACCTTCACGCCGCCCAAATCCAGGGCTTTTTCAACATACCAGTCGACGAACTCACCGCGCTCTTCATACTCAGCGATTACTGGAAAGAGAAAGAGAAGGTATTGGATAACCTGGTCGTCGTCGCCACCGATATCGGCATATCCGCACATGCCCGCGATATGGCGGCTAAGCTCAATGCACCATTGGCTATCATTGAAAAGAGGCGACTAGGCAACATCGACGCCACCGAGACTCTCAACATCATCGGCGAAGTCGAGGGAATGCGTGCACTGACCATCGACGATGAAATCGATACCGCCGGCTCCCTTGTCGGTGTCGTGGACACTCTACTAGAGCACGGTGCCACCGAAGTTTACGCCTGCTGCACCCACCCCATATTCTCCGGACCAGCTATAGAGCGAATAGCCAAATCGCCAGTTAAAGAGATTGTCGTCACCGACACCATTCCTATCGACAAAAAGAGGAGACTGGACAAAATCACCGTCCTGCCTATCGCTCCGCTCCTCGGCGAAGCCATACACCGCATCCACACCGGCCTATCCATAGGCGCCATGTTCGAGTAGAAAAACCATGCTTAAGTGGCTAGGTAGCCTCGTTGATTCCAACGAAAAAGAACTGAAGCGTCTCCAGCCTATTGTAGACGAGATAAATTCGCTAGAACCCGAATTCCAGAAGCTCAGCGATGCTGAACTTCGCGCCAGGACAGACGAGTTCAAAGCCCGGCTTAAAAACAGCGAGACGCTAGATGATATACTTCCTGAAGCCTTCGCTGCCGTCAGAGAAGCTGCCAGGCGCACCATAGGCGAACGACACTTCGATGTCCAGCTTATTGGCGGCATCGTACTCCACCAGGGCAAAATCGCCGAGATGAAAACCGGCGAGGGCAAAACCCTGGTTGCTACCTTGCCACTATATCTGAACGCCCTCACCGGCGAAGGTTGCCATCTCGTTACCGTAAACGACTACCTGGCGCGGCGCGATGCTTACTGGATGGGCCCCATATACCACGCCCTCGGCTTAACCGTTGCCAGCATCTACCCACAACAGAGTCCCGCAGAACATCTGCCAGCCCGTCTTTATGACCCTGACTATACCGATGAAAAAGACACCCGCTGGCCCCATTTCCGACCCGTCAGCCGCCAACAGGCTTATCAAGCCGATATTACCTACGGCACCAACAACGAGTTCGGCTTCGACTACCTCAGGGACAACATGGCTATAGACCTGTCTCAATACGTCCAGCGCCCACTCAACTACGCCATTGTCGACGAGGTGGACAATATACTCATCGACGAAGCCCGCACCCCGCTGATAATCAGCGGCTCCGCTGAAGAAGCCACTGAAAAATACAACGTCTTTGCCCGCCTAGTGCCTCAGCTCAAAAAAGATGAAGACTACACCGTCGAAGAAAAGGAACGCCAGACCTACCTCACCGAATCCGGCATGACCAGGATGGAAAAATGGCTTCGCCGGGACGGCTTGCTCAAAGCCCCCAGCCTCTATGACCCGGCTAACTACAGTTTGACTCAATACCTGGAAAATGCACTGAAAGCCAATGTGCTGTTCAAGAAAGACCGCGACTACGTAGTTAAAGACGGGCAGGTTATCATTGTCGACGAGTTCACCGGACGGCTCATGTTCGGCCGCAGATACTCCGAGGGGCTGCACCAGGCTATCGAAGCCAAGGAAAGGGTCAAGATTCAGCGGGAGAGCGTAACCCTAGCCACCATCACCTTCCAGAACTATTTCCGCCTTTACAAAAAGCTGGCCGGCATGACCGGCACCGCCGCCACCGAAGCTGAAGAATTCCACAAGATTTACAAGCTTGAAGTGGTCGCCATCCCCACCAATAAGCCGATGATTCGTATTGACAATCCCGACCAGATTTACAAGGACGAAGAAACCAAATTCAAAGCCGTCGCCAGGGAAATCGAGGGCTTCCATCAGCAGGGCACGCCGGTGCTCATAGGCACCGTCTCCATCGAGAAATCCGAGCTTTTGAACGGACTGCTCACAAGGAAAGGCATACCGCATCAGGTGCTCAACGCCAAAAATCATGAAAAGGAAGCTACTATAATCGCTCAGGCTGGACGCATAGGCGCCGTCACCGTTGCCACCAACATGGCCGGGCGTGGTGTTGACATCATACTTGGCGGTAATCCTGTCGAGCGTGATAAGAAAGAATGGCAGAAAGAGCACGATAGGGTAATTGAGCTTGGCGGCTTACACGTCATCGGCACCGAGCGCCACGAGGCCAGGCGCATTGACAACCAGCTCCGAGGCCGCTCTGGAAGGCAGGGCGACCCCGGCAGCTCCCGATTCTATATCTCCTTAGAAGACGATGTCGTTCGCCGCTTCGGCGGCGACCGCGTCAAAGGCTTCATGGAGTGGGCTGGCTTCGATGAAAACACGCCCATCGAACATTCCATGGTCAGCAAATCCATAGAAAACGCCCAGGTCAGAGTTGAAGGCCATCACTTCGATATCCGCAAACACCTCGTTGATTATGATGATGTGGTCAACAAGCACCGCGAGGTAATCTATGCCGAGAGAAGGAAAATACTGGAGGGCGCTGACCTCAAGTCAAACATCCTGTCTATGGTTCGAGATGAAATCGAAAAGCTGGTAGCCGCCAGTGGCAGCCATGACCTTATCCAGCCAGACTTCACTGGCTTAATCGAGGAACTCGCCACTATCCTCCCCCTACCACCTCAGATAAATCCTGCCGCACTCTCCAAAATGAGACCAAACCAAATCACCGAAAAGCTGATTGAGCACGCCGAGCAGCTATACGAGCAACGAGAGGCAGAGATAGGCGCCGAGAACACGCGGCTCTTAGAGAGACTGGTTATGCTCCGCGCCCTCGACAGCTTATGGAAAGACCATCTCACCGCTATGGACCATCTCCGTCAGCAGGCAAGCCTTTACGCCATGAAACAGGTTGACCCCATAGTCGTCTATAAAAAAGAAGGCCATGCGCTGTTCGAGAGCCTCACTGCCAGCATAGAGCACGATGTCGTCCACACCATTTACAAAGTCAGCCTCGAGAGAAAGGAAGCCCCAGCACAGAGACAGCCCCAGAAAGTCGCCGTCCCTGCTGGCAAAAAAGTCGGCCGCAACGAACCCTGTCCCTGCGGCTCCGGCAAGAAATACAAGCATTGTTGTGGCAGATAAAAAGGAGGAGGTTGTGATATGATGGAAGCTAGATTAGGCGTCACTATCTGTGACAAATGCCAGCAGCCGATGGCAAAAGACCAACATGTCATTATAATAACCGAAGGCAATATCACCGCATCAAACGATATTTTAATCTTTGACGGCTCTTGTGTCCGCTATGCTTGCCATCTCGGTTGCTGGGATGGAGTTGAGGAGAGTTGAGGAGATTGAGCAGGCGACGCGATATTCAAAAGCTAGATCCAGATTTCGCAGTTAAGCACAACCTCCGGGCAAATTGGAGGTAACAAAAATGGAACTGAAAGATTTAATAAGAATTTACGAAGACAAGAAAAGATTATACGGAGATGAAGTTTATCTCCATGTATCTGAGATTTTCGAAGAGGCGAGAGAAAAGTATAAACAAGAATATCTATCAAGCTCAAAGGCTTCGAAACTAAGGGCTAAGGGTAAAACACCAGATGCCGAGCAATCGTGGAAAGCGTTTAAAGGTAAAAACTTCGAGAAGCTGATTTGGCATATAATCGGTGATGAACTTGAGTCTGTTGATCTTCGCGTAATACTTGGTGCATCACTAAAAAGGAAAAAACTATCAGCAGAATTGAGCAAGGTATATCGGAACCTTCTCATCAGATACGGAGAGTGGGCATTGCTGCCCGATGTAGATTTGGTTATTTATGACCCTACGACGTGCGATATTATCGGAGTCATTTCATGCAAAATAACACTACGGGAGAGAATCGCCCAAACCGCATATTGGAAGTTGAAGCTAGCAAGTGATCCTTTAACTATGCACGTTAAAGGGTACTTCATAACAGCTGATGAGGATGGAGACCTAGTGAAAGGCATGACAAGCCCCACTCGAAACAGAATTATCGTTGAACATGAATTAGATGGAACTTACGCCCTACGGCACATTGCTGAGAGCGAAAAGGTTAAGGCATTTCCGAAGCTTCTCGACGATTTACGAGCAATGGTTCAAAAGAGATAACACGCATGGCTAAAAAAAGATCTAAAGAGATAGAAGCTAAGCTACCACTCTTTAAAAACATACCACTAAACGGATTCGCCTATCAGGCCAGCGAGACTAAAAAAGCTAAGAAATCTGAAGGCGTTAAAGAAATAAAAACAAAGGATGAAACGCTTATATTGGAGGCCACTACTTTATGGGATTATCCAAAACAAAGCTATGGCGAGAAGCCAAAAGGCAATAACAAATATGCAGGTGTCACACCTGCATTCATAATTTGGAATCTAGTCCAACGATATACCCTGCCGGGTGATTTAGTTGTAGACCCAATGGCCGGAAGCGGCACAACCATCGACGTGTGCAAAGAAGAAGGCCGACAGGCCATTGGATATGATATAGCTCCGGCACACCCTGAAGTTATGCAGAATGATGCTCGGAATATACCGCTTCCTAATGATTCAGTAGATATGATATTTATAGATTCTCCTTACTCTGACAACATAAACTACTCTGACCACCCTGATTGCATCGGCAAGATTTCCTGCGAGGACGAGCGTTTCTTCGATGAGCTTGATAAAGTTGCAGCCGAAATACATAGGGTCCTTAAGCCCGGTAAGGTAATGGCATGGCTGATTGGTGACCAATGGGTAAAAAAGAGGTTTACACCCGTAGGCTTAAAACTATACGAGCGTCTGTGCAAGTACTTCGAGACTGTAGATCTCATTTGCGTTGTGAGAAGGGGACAAAGTTCAAATACAGGTCTTTGGCACAATAGAGCAAGAAGGTTCAACTTCTATCTCCGTGGCTTTAAATACCTTTTCATCATGCGTAAGCCCTCAATCGAAACTGACAAAGAGCAGCAAAATCGCTCGGTAAAATGGGCCAGATATGAGAGAGGCGGGAAGAAGAGCAGCAAAACCAGAAGTGCTTCTTCAACCACGGCGACCCCGACTGGGAGTGGATAAGGACAAAGATTCAAGCCTCGACAGTTGAGCATAAATAGTGCTCAATTGCACACAAATTCTGCTCGGCCTATACTATTGATATACGGCCAATGAAAAACACCGCTATTGCTAAAGTATTCCAGGATATGGCTGACCTGCTGGAGCTTAAGGGGGAGAACGTGTTCAAGATTCGAGCCTATCAGCGTGCGGCTCGCACCATCGAGCACCTGCCCAAGGAGATAGAAATAATGCTCCAGGAAGGCGAGGACTTGCAGACCATACCCGGCGTCGGCGAGGCAATAGCCAAGAAAAGCATCGAGCTGGTAAATACCGGCAAACTACATGTATACGAAGAGCTTAAAGCCGAGTTCCCTGAAGGCATAACTACCCTGCTAGAAATCCCCGGCATCGGACCCAAGACGGCAAACAGGCTCTCCAACGAACTGGGGATTAAGTCCGCTGACGAGCTGGAAGAGGCTATAAAAGACGGCCGGGTTGCCAAATTATTCCGCCTCGGCGATAAGACGGCCGACAACATACTGCAGCAAATTGAAGCCCTGCGCCGCAAAGACCAGCGTATACCCATAGGCGAAGCCCTGCCAGTAGTCGACGAGATATTTAAAGCCCTGCGTCCTCTACCCGGCGTGAAAAACCTGACCGCTGCCGGCAGCCTGCGCCGCTTCAGGGAGACGGTGGGCGATATCGACCTTATGGGCACCGCCGATAACCCAGAGGAGGTCATTAATGCCTTCGTGGCTTTGCCACAGGTGAGAGAGGTGCTGGCTAAAGGCCCAACCAAAGCCAGCGTCATCCTCCCCGGCGGACTTCAAGCCGACTTGAGAATGGTGGAGCATGATTCCTTCGGCTCACTGCTCCAGTATTTCACCGGCAGCAAGCAGCATAACGTCACACTGAGGACAAGGGAACAGAAAAGGGGGCTCAAGCTGAGCGAATACGGCATAACTGACACTAAGACCGATAAGCTGGAGAAATTCGCCACCGAGGAAGCCTTCTACCGCCGACTGGGCTTGCAGTACATCCCGCCGGAACTGAGGGAGGACCAGGGCGAAATAGACCTTGCTGAAAAAGGCAAAGTACCGAAGCTTGTAGAGCTATCAGACATAAAAGGGGACATCCACGCTCACACCGACTGGAGCGATGGCCATGACTCTATCGAAGCCATGGCTCAGGCAGCCAAAGCCCTCGGCTACCAGTACCTGGCAATCACCGACCACTCAGCCGGTAGAGGCATCGCCCACGGATTAAGCGAGGAGCGTTTGCGACAGCAGATAGAAGAAATCAAACAGCTCAATAAGCAGCTCAAAGGAATGCGCATCTTCACCGGCACAGAGGTGGACATACGCGCCGATGGCAGCATAGACCTGCCTGAGACACTTCTGGCCGATTTAGACGTCGTCATCGCTGCCATCCATTCAGCCATGACTCAAAGCGAGGAACAGATAACAAAACGCATCTTGGGCGCTATAGAAAACCCGCATATTGATGTTATCGCCCACCCCACCTGCCGCCTGCTCGGTGAGCGGGAGCCGGTAGCCGTTGACATGGAAGCCGTCTTCCGAGCCGCAGTCAAATACAATAAAGCTCTGGAAATAAACGCTATGCCCAGCCGACTCGACTTGAAGGATATTCATGCCTACCGAGCGCGGGAATTGGGGGTAAAGCTAATAATGGGCACGGATGCCCACAGCATTGCCCAGCTAGGCTTTATGCGCTTCGGCATCGGCGTAGCTCGCCGCGGCTGGTGCCAAGCTAGAGATATACTCAATACCAGGCCTACAAAAGAAATGCTGGCATTCCTCAGAAAGAATTAAGACATGCTTGCCACTATCGAATATGGACAGGTAACCCAGATTAGGCTGTGTCGCTATCCGGACTTCAATCCCGGCGGCACTGTGTCCACTTACCTGGTGGACAGCCTCTTGGTAGACAGCGGACCGGCTCATACTGCCGAGGAGTTGACAGAGTTCCTGAAAGGCAAAGGGGTAAAAACGGTAGTTAACACCCATTATCATGAAGACCATATCGCCGCCAATGCCTTGCTCAAAGAAAGATACGGCGTCGAGCTTCTGGCTCATCCCCTGGCGGTGAACAAAATCAACCAGCCAGCCAAACTTTATCCCTATCAGGAAGAGGTCTGGGGCTATCCTGTACCCAGCCAGGTTAAGGAAATCGGTGATAGCGTCACCACCGAGAATTTCCGTTTCGAGGTAGTCCCTACTCCGGGACATGACCGCGACCATATCTGCCTTTTTGAGAGAAAAAATGGCTGGCTTTTTACCGGAGACTTGTTTGTTGGCACCCGCCCCAATGTAGTCCGACCTATGGACGACGTGCGGCAAATAATAGCCGACCTCAAAAAAGTAAAGGATTTAAAGCCGCAAATACCCTTCCCCGCACCGGGAAAGGTGAGAACTGAGCCCGTGCCTGTGCTGGAACAGACCATCCAATACCTTGAGGATTTGGGGCAAAAGGTCATGGAGCTGCATGACAAAGGTTTATCTCCAGCCAAGATTGTGAAACAGATTTTCGGCAATGAGGCACCTTTAGCCGAATCGACCCAGCAGCAATTCTCATCGTTAAACATGGTAAAATCTCTACTTAAAACAGGTTAATCAAAATGTCACCAAAGGAAGCCAAAAATATGCCGACCACGGCTGCAGGCGATGCCAGAGCCATCGAGCATATCAAACAAGCTGTGGCTAATGGCAAGCACTGGTATACAGCTTTGCTCGAGGCTATCAAGCTGTGGAAAAGCGCTGAGGAGGATTATCATGGCCATCATCTCCGCTATTTGATTGATGGCGAGGCTTTTGACTGGCTATTACTGGCAGAGCGTCTAAGCGACGAGATAAGCCAGTCCATTCCAGAAAAAGAAAGAATCAACCTCCTTTTCTTTGACCTGCCGCCATTGGAGTTAACCAGAGAGGAATTCAAGAAATTGATAGGCCCGGTTAAATATCGAGCTTATCTTAATTATCTTTACGGCGTCCTCGTTGAGGAAAACCTGATTTCCGCTGTGGTTGACGAGATTCGAAAAGAAAGATTGGCATCAGGCTTAAATAAGCATGAGGACATACTTGATAAAGCATACCGCAGAATTTACGGCGATAACCAGCAGGCTTTGCTCGATAGCTTCAGAAAAGAAAAAAAACGCCCGAAGCGCAAATCTATGACCCTGGGCGAAATGAAGGAATTCACCTACTGGCTATTCAAATATCGAATAAAAAGGTGTGATAAGTCCCGCGTGGCCAGCGATACCAAAAAAGCCCTGATAAAGATGCAACGCAACCTGGCAGCCAAAAAGTCACCCCTCTAAACAGCACAACTGAATCCCACCTCCAAATCCCAAATTACAAGCACCAAATCTCAAACAATATCAAAATCCGAAGAACCAAATCCAAAACTACTGGCTTTTTGTCAGGATAGAGCTGAATATCTTCGTCAACTCTGCAGATTCTTTCAAGCGCATCGCTTGCTCCTGCCGTAAAGCAGGGCTACTCACTCCAATAAGTCTCAGCCAGTATCCACTCTCTTTAGCTTCCTTACGACATATCTTGATTCTCATCAAGAAATCCTTCTTCCCTAATGCCTCATTCGCTTCTATATAATTTGCTCCCACAGACGTCGCCGCTCGAACTAATTGCTTTGCAAGTTCTCCATCAATAACCGTCTTCGACAATTCCTTACAAAAATTAATCACACTCTTGGCAAAATTGAGGGTTCTCGCTTCTAGGTCGTATTGTTTTGAATTTTGATTTTTGGTCATTGGACTTTGTTTGGGATTTGTGTCTTGAGATTTGGAATTTCTAGTGTGCACAGCACACTAGCTAAGTTGTGTCAGTTCCTGCTTCAACCTAAGCAACTTGTCTTTATAACCTTGGAGCTTGCCCTTCTCTTTCTCTACCACCGCTGCTGGCGCCTTGGACATAAAAGCCGCATCTTTCAGCCTTTGCTCTAATCGGTCGATTTCCTGCTCAATCGTGCTGATTTCCCCTTCCAAACGTCGCTTCTCGGCAGCCACGTCAACCATGCCCGCCCAAGGCAAGACCACCTCAGCTTCCTTCAACACCAAGACCAGGGCTTTCTCCTCCTTTGCCTGACGCTGGTTGCGACTCAAAACAGCCAGTGGCCGGGCTTTGGCTAAGGTCTCTATAGCCTCAGACTGCGAAGCTATAGCTGACTGGAGTTTATCGGCGTAGACACGAGCTTCAATCCATTTGCCTGCTGCCACCTTGTGCTCAGCCCGGGCATTGCGTATGGAGCGGATGATTTCTGTAACCGACTCCATCACCGTCTCAGCCTCAGCATCGACAAATTTCTTATTGCCAACAGGGTACGGCGCAATGATGATTGAATCTGAATTGAGACTACCCTCAGGCAAACGCTGTTTCAGATTCTGCCACAGTTCCTCGGTGATGAAGGGCATAAAGGGATGGAGAAGGCGCAGCGCAGTCTCCAGAGCGAAGGCAAGCACGGGTAAAGGTGAAAAATCCGACCGGGACAGGCGGATTTTGGCTATTTCAATGTACCAATCACAGAATTCGCCCCAGAAAAAGTCATGGATTTGCCTCTCAGCCTCCCCGAACTGGAAATTAGACATCAACTCATCCACGCTTAAAACAAGGCGATTAAGCCGGCTCAAAATCCAGCGGTCCTCCATCGGCTCCGGACGCTTTGCCATCAACTTCGCTAAGGCTCCACTCTCTATCGGATTAGCTTCAAGACTTTGCAAGACAAACCTGGCAGCGTTCCACATCTTGTTGGCAAAGTTGCGCCCAGCTTCCAATCGGTGGGGACCAAGATTAATATCATTCCCCGGAGAAGTGCCGGTGGTTACGGCAAAGCGGAGGGCGTCAGTGCCATAGTCTTCTATAGCATCGGTGGGATTAAGGACATTCCCCCGCATCTTGCTCATCTTCTCGCCTTTCTCATCCCGAATCAGCCCGTGCAGATAGACAGTGTGGAAAGGGACATCTCCGGTGTCTTCCAGCCCCATCATAATCATACGGGCAACCCAGAAGAACAATATGTCATAGCCGGTTTCCATAACCGACGTGGGGTAGAAATACTTCAAGTCCTCAGTATCCTCAGGCCAGCCTAAAGTCGAATGTGGCCAAAGCGCCGAGCTAAACCAGGTATCGAGCACATCAGGGTCCTGGACGATATCATTAGAGCCACAATGTCCACAGGTTGAAGGCTCGTCGATAGCCACCGTCAATTCATTGCATTTCTGACAATACCACACCGGTATGCGGTGCCCCCACCACAACTGCCGGCTGATGCACCAATCGCGGATATTCTCCATCCAGTTAAGGTAGACTTTAGTAAAGCGCTCCGGGACTATGGCAATCTTATCATCGGTGACGGCTTTAATTGCCGCCTCAGCCAATGGCGCCACTTTTACAAACCACTGTTTGCTAACCTCAGGTTCCACCATGGTTTGGCAACGACCGCAGTGCCCCACTGAATGATGATGCGGCTCAATCTTCTCCAGCAGTCCGGCCTTCTCAAAGTCAGCCAACACCTTCTGCCTGCAAATAAAGCGGTCAAGCCCAGCATAAGGGCCAGCTTGCTCGTTCATGGTGGCATCAGGATTCAATATCTTTACTATCGGCAAATGCTGTCGTTCTGACATTTCGAAGTCCACCGGGTCATGGCCTGGGGTAATCTTAACAGCACCGGTGCCGAACGAAGGGTCAACAGCACTATCAGCGATAACAGGAATCACTCTCTTAATAACTGGAAGGACGACCTTTTTGCCCACCACAGCCTTGAAACGCGTATCATCGGGATTCACCGCCACGGCGGTATCACCCAGATATGTCTCCGGGCGAGTAGTAGCCACGGTGACAAAGCCATCGCCATCAGCCATGGGATAACGAAGGTAATACAGATTTCCCGTTATGTCTTTATGCTGGACTTCTAAATCAGAAAGGGCAGTCTGGCAGCGGGGGCACCAATTGACAATCCGCTCTCCACGATAAATCAAGCCTTTATTATATAGTCGGACAAAGGCAGTCCGTACCGCCCGGCTGGGCACCTCATCAAGGGTAAATCGCTCTCGAGTCCAGTCACAGGAAGCCCCCAGCCTCTGATGTTGGTATGTAATCGACTGCCGTGACTTCTTAACCCACTCCCAGACGCGCTCGATGAACTTCTCCCTGCCCAGCTTATGTCGGTCCAGTCCTTGCTCAGCCAGTTTCTGTTCTACGACCACCTGAGTAGCGATGCCAGCATGGTCAACTCCGGGCAGCCATAGCGCAGGCTCGCCTTTCATCCGATGCCACCTGATCATAATATCTTCCAGTGTAGCCGTCAGCGCATGCCCCAGATGAAGCTCGCCGGTGACATTAGGAGGCGGCATTATGATGACGAAGGGCTTTTTTTTGCGGTCTATCTTCGGAGTGAAATAGCCATGCTCCATCCAGAAGCGATACCACTTCTGCTCAACCTCACCTGGCTCATAAGCCTTTGGAATTTCAGGCATATCACATAACCCCAGCTATAAAGTAATGCGACCCCTCAGGGTCGCCTATCACACCAGCCTCAAAATACCGCACTACTAATAAATCTTACCTAAGTAGGGACAGACCTTCAGGTCTGTCCGCCTCGGACAGGTCTAAAGACCCGTCCCTACATTTTTTGACTGTCTCTTAGCCATGAGTTCCCTGTTAGCTTCAATAATCAATTGTGTAGCTTCCCTAATGTTTTCTCTTACTTCTTTCAAAGTTCGCCCTTGGGTGTTAACCCCCGGGAGCTCCTCTACATAGCCAATGTACCAATCTCCCCTTTTTTCAATAATTCCAGTGAACTCTCGTGACATTTCTTCTCCTTACGCTTTCCTAATGCGACACCTTCTCATTGGCTGGATAACTTCAATAAAATTTATAGCCCTGTACTATCTCTTTGCAGCCAAAAACTGGGCTACCTTATCCAGAATCTTGTCCGCCACTTCTCGCTTGGGCAAGAGGGGTAATTTCTCAACTTTACCCTTACGGTCAATTAGCACCACCTGGTTGGTATCAGCGCCGATGCCGCTAGCCCTAGCTGTTATGTCATTGGCAACGATAAGGTCAAGCTGCTTCTTTTCAAGCTTTTCCTTGGCATTAGATACCAGATTTTCAGTTTCAGCAGCAAAGCCAACCTTGAGAAACTTTCCCTTCACCTCAACCAGTATATCAGGCGTCCTCTCCAGTTCCAGCGTCAAACTGGAAGCTTGCTCCCGCTTAATCTTGCCCTTAGAGACCTTCTTAGGCCGATAATCAGCCACCGCCGCTGCCATTATCAGGACATCTGCTTTAGCCACAGCCTTCTTCACCGCCTCATACATCCCCTGAGCCGTGCCAACATTCACCACATCTACGCCGACCGGTTTTGAAAGAGCACTGGGCGCACTAACCAGCACCACCTGAGCACCGCGGTCTCTGGCGGCTTCAGCCAGTGCATAACCCATCTTGCCGGAAGAGCGATTGGTCAAGCATCGGACCGGGTCAACCGGCTCCTGAGTGCCGCCGGCAGTAACCACAATTCGCCTGCCTGCCAGATCACGGCTTCTACCCAAAACCTGGCGGATAGTACCTAAAATCTCGCTTACATCGACAAGGCGTCCCAGGCCTATTCCACCCGAGGCGAGCCGACCATAATCAGGGCCGACGATGGTGAAACCACGCGCCTTCAGCTTAGCCAGATTATCCTGGGTTACCTGGTTCTCATACATGCCGGCATGCATCGCCGGAGCCATGATAATAGGTGCCTTTGTGGCCAGCACAGTGCAGCAGAGCATATCATCAGCAATACCAGCAGCTATCCTGGCAATGATGTCCGCTGTAGCTGGAGCTATAGCCACCACATCAGCAGCCTTGGCCAGAGCTACATGCTCCACACTGTATTCAGAAGCCAACTCGAACATCTTGGTAACCACAGGCCTGCCAGTGATGTTACGAAAGGTCAATGGTGTTATAAACTCGGTAGCGGCTTCGGTCATAATAACCTCAACTCTAGCCCCCGCCTGCGTTAACTGGCTAGCTAATTCAGCAGCCTTATAAGCAGCGATGCTGCCGGTTACACCTAACACTACAGTCTTACCTTCTAACTCCATATCCCTAATCCTTTACCTTGTTCATTTCATAGATTAAACGCAAACCTATAAGCGTCAAGTCAGGATTTACCTCCTCGATTACCGGTGTTTCCCGAGCCAGGAGCTCGGCATAGCCCCCCGTAGCCACCACCTTTGCTTTACCTCCTAGTTCTTGCTGAATCCGAGTCACTATACCTTCAATCAGCCCGGCATAACCGAAGACTATGCCAGATTGCATAGCGGCAACAGTATTCCTACCGATAGCCCGTTTGGGATGAGTCAATTCCACCCGTGGCAGCACCGCAGTCCGGGCAAACAAAGCTTCCGTGGCAATAGCAATTCCTGGGGCAATAGCCCCTCCAAGATAATCCCCTTCCTCAGATACAACATCAAAAGTGGTGGCAGTGCCCAGGTCAATGACAATCACCGGGCCACCATATAGCGCATGAGCGGCTACCGCATTCACTATTCGGTCGGCGCCAACCTCCCTCGGGTTATCCATAGAGATTCGCACTCCTGTCTTGACACCGGCCTCTATCACTAAAGGAGCAACCTTTAGATATCGCCGGCACATCTCCTCAAAAACGCCTACCAGCGGAGGAACAACGCTGCATAATATCGCATCAGTAATTTTAGAAGCAGAAATACCCTGGCGCTCAAAAAGATTAAGCATCAAGCTGGCATATTCATCTGGCATACGATGAACACCGGTCGCCACCCTCCAGGTAGCCTTCAACTTACTACCATCAAAGATGCCAACAGTCATGTTAGTATTGCCAACATCAACAGCTAATAACACTACACTCACCAAACCTTAAGATGTCTCTCTCAGTTTAAGCCCCATTATCACCTTAGGTAAAACCGGCAAAAGGTCACTAGCCAACATCCCGACATCACCCATCTCCCGACTCACCATCTCTCCAGCCTCACCATGAAGATAGACACCACAAGCTGCAGCATCGAAAAGAGACATGCCTTGAGCCACCAATCCGGCAATCACACCAGTAAGCACATCACCAGTTCCGGCTGAGGCCAATCCCGGGTTAGCTACCTGACTGATTCGCGCCTGACCATCAGCTGCTGCCACAATAGTATATGCCCCCTTAAGCACAATCACCTTTCGCCACTCCATAGCCGCTTTCCGAGCAATCTCCAGGCGCTGCCGCTGCACCTCATCCACCGAAACTTCCGCGAGCCGCGCCATCTCGCCCGGATGTGGCGTAAGTATAGCATCCTGACTTAGCTTCTGCCACCAATGGGGTATCTGGGCTAAAGCATTCAAAACATCAGCATCAAGAACCAAAGCTGGAGAGGAACTTTTTGCCAAACTAAACAGAGTAGACTTAATAAACTCCACAACCTGTGGCTTTTGCCCCAATCCACATCCTATAAGCAAAACTTCGTAGCTTGGTAGTAACTCTTTTAGAACAGATACTGCTTTAGAAGCGATTATCCCAGCTTCAGCTTCTGGCAAAGGAGCATAAGTTACTTCAGCCATTTTCGCTGCCAGAATTGGCTGCAGACTCGAAGCCGTAGACAATGTTATCAGACCAGCCCCCACCTTAGCCGCTCCCATACAGGCAAGGTAAGCAGCTCCGATATAGTTGATTGAGCCAGCAACTACTAAAACTCTACCAAAGCTCCCTTTATTGGCACTAAGAGGACGCCTAGGTAACACCGATTTAACCCAATCCCCGGTGATTAGCTCGGTCGGTATATTCTCTGCCAGACTGGGCGGTATGCCGATATCAGCTATGATAACCCTGCCAGCCCTTTCAGCACCGGGGAAGTTGAATAATCCAGGCTTAGGATAACCAAGGGTAACAGTGGCATCAACATAGGGACAGCTTGGATCAACTGCCCCAGTATCAGAATCGAGTCCCGAAGGTACATCCACGGCGATAACTAAAAGCTCGGGATTCTTCTGCTTAGCCGCTATAACCCTGGTCAGCACTTCTTTAAACACACCACCAACAGTGCGACTTCTGCCTGTACCAAAGACGGCATCGATTATCACTTCAGAAGAAGCTAAGAGGCTGCCCAAACTGGCGAAATCCTTGTCCTGGTCAGCCTGAATAGTGATTATGCCCCGCTCTTGAGCTAGCGCCAGATTCTTATCGCTAGCTGGACGCTGACTGCACAAGTAAAGACTGACGTCAGCCCCCCAATCGTCAAGATAACGACCTGCCACCAGGCCATCCCCACCGTTATTCCCCGTACCAACTATGACTAAGATATGCTTGCCGATAACACCACCAATAAGCTTCCTGGTTTCCTCGGCTACAGCCCGCCCGGCATTCTCCATCAATGTTTCAGTGGTCAAACCGATGCCAGCAGCACTGCGGTCAATCTTCCGCATTTGCTCCGCGGTAACAATCTTCATAACCCAGACCGCCTTCCACTATTTCTATTTTTGTGCCGCGAACCTCTCCAGTTCCCGGCTCATTGCCTGCCAATGTGTGCCCCGCCAATAGATGCGATGACAGGACGGACACTCCATATACAGGTTCTGGGTATTAAAAACGTAAGGCGGGACTAAATCACGCACTTCGTCTCTATCCCTTTCTATCAGGTCCTCATTACACTCGAGGCAGATAGAGAACGGCCTAAATTGGTAGTCCAAGCTTAAAGTTCCAACAATCTGCTGCAATTGAGCTTTGGAGTCATCATCCTCAATTAAAATAGCCTTAAGTCTGCCACTGGTTACCAGCCGCCGCCTCATAATCTGCGTATCTTTAGTCAAAATCACCCTGTCTTGCGCCAAGGCGACTTTAACCATCTTGCCATCATCCTCTTCCGTGAAAAGCAAGGTATCGTATCCCATTATTCTCAACCACTTCCCCAGTTTGCCAACATTATTGTCAACGATAAACTTAATTTCCACAGCCTATCCCAGTTCAGCCACTAAATGACCCTCAGGGGATTAAAATCAACGCCGTAGTCATAGACGTCGATGTTTTCTTTCCGCTTTAAATAACCTACGACGACATAAGTTAACGGGGTAGCTATGACTTCATAGGCAGACTTTACCAGCCAGTGACTCAAAATCATGCTGCCCAGCACAGAAAGCGGCAGCAAACCTACAAAAGCTATAGTCAGAACAAACAATGTATCCACACCCTGCCCTACTAAAGTGGAGCCGATGGTTCTCGTCCACAGCCACCGCCCTTTGGTCGTTATCTTCATCTTGGCCAGAACGAAAGAATTGGCAAATTCACCAGCGAGATAAGCTGCAAAAGAAGCTAACAAGAAACGAGGAGTGCTACCCAGAATGTCCTCATAAGCATTTTGCGCCTCGAAAACCGGTGCTGGAGGTAGTATCCTACCTATCCAGATAGCCAGCACCGCGATCAAATTACACAAAAAGCCGAGCCAGATTACACGCCGTGCCTGCCGGTAACCATAAACCTCAGTAAGAATATCACCGATAATATAACTTATAGGAAAAATTATTATCGCCGCTGGTAAAATTATGCCACCGATGCTTATCTGCTTAGCAATTATGATGTTGGCCGTAATCAGACAGGTGACGAAAAGAGCCGCTACCACTACAAATCTATGAGAAACTGTCATCGCGAAAGCCCTTGCACCCAAGTCAACCTAAAGCCAATGCCTACGACGGAAGTACCAGAGCATAGTCATAGCAATACCAAACATGATGAAAAGTACTATCCCAAAAGTCCAGAAGGTGATCTCTCCCGCACTCGATAGCCCACCGGGTAAATGTATATTCATGCCATAAATACTGGCAATGAGAGTTCCCGGTGCCATAATCGCCATAACGATGGTTAGTATTCGCATTATCTCCTGAATCCTGTGGGAGGTTAGCCAGTTGCTGGTATCCACCAAGCCATCCACCACCTCCTTGCAATCTTCCAAGCCATCCCAAATCTTGCGAATATGGTCAGCAATATCGCCAAAATAGATGTCCTGGTCTTCTTTGAAGAACGAATATTCCTCTCGCTCCAGTGCCTCCACTACGCCGATTTGAGGGTGGATGACACGACGAAAGGAAATTAAGTCACGCCTGATTAGCGAGATTTCGCGCACTGTCTCCGGAACCGGCCTGGCAAAAATGAGGTCTTCCAACTTCTCAGCATTGTCTACCACCTTGTCAAGAATCGGGAAGCAATAATTTACCAGCCTATCCAGTATATGGTAGAGGAGAAAGCCCGAACTACGACTCATATAGGCGTTACAGATTCCCTCGTCGACATGGCACTCATTAAAAAATTTAGCTAAGGGCTTCAAATCACCCGACTTATGGACAGTGACCATGTAGTTCTCGCCGATAAATATATCTACCTCACTGGGATGCGTCACCCGATTCTCTTTGTCGTACACAGGGAAATGGAGCACAATAAAAAGGTGGTCGGGATACTCATCGATTTTAGGACGCTGCACTCGGCTCAAAACATCATCTAAATTTAGCGGATGAAAATTGAAGCTCTGAGCCAAATACTCAACATCCTGTGTAGTTGGTGTCTCGATGTAAATCCAGGTCAACTTGCCACAGGTAATCAAATTTGCATTTGACTTCTTCTCTTCATCAACCAAAGGCATCGACATGTTCCAAAACCCCCAAAGGTAAAATCTTGCCCTATTTTACCACAATTGAGGTTAACAAAGGGGAATAGATTGGAAGGTGCTTATGTGATTACAGGCGCTAAGCCAGAAAGGAAACTTATAAAGTTAACCTGTATCGCAGAGAAAAGGTTGTGATGACAGCGAATTCAACTCAATATACTCGCTCGTCAACTATCAGCTTATGCCATTCGGGAATCACCCCTTTGGCTACAAATTCAACCCGGTCAACCTTGATCCTTAACGCCTCGCTCACTACCTGGATTAACTCTTTTGCCAGGTTGTCCTTGTCAATTCTTTCCTCGGCTTTGAGCTCCACTTTGAGCGTCAAGTCATCCCGATGACCCGGCCTGGTCACCACTGCCTGATATTGAGCAACTTGCGTAAATTTGGCCATGGCTGGCTCAAGCTGCCGTGGATGAATAAACATGCCCCTGGTTCTAACGGCATCACCCACCCTGCCCAAAAGGCGTGTTATCCTAAGAGAAGTTCGGCCACAAGAGCAAGGCTCATCAATCAAACCGGCAAGATCTCCAGTGCCAAAACGTATCAATGGATAGGTCTCATCAATTGGAGTTATTACTATTTCGCCGACCTCACCAGGCTCAACCTGCTTCTCAGTCTCGTAACTAATCATCTCCAGTATTACACCCTCGGCAATGTGCATGCCACTCTTGGCACTACACTCAAAAGCTATTAGGCCGACATCGGCTGTTGCATAGATATCCCCGGTAGCAATGCCATATTTCTCCTCAACCGTTTTCCTGATTGGCCCACCACCCATCTCACCACCAATGACAGCTAGTCTAAGATTAAAATCTTTGCGAATATCAAGACCCATCTCCTCAGCCTTATTTATGATATTCATAAAGAAGCCCGTAGTGCCAATAAATCCATTAACTTTAAGCTGATGCATGACTTGGACTTGGAGCTCAGTATTTCCCACGCCCATCGGTATAACCGTAACCCCGGCTCGCCTTAATGTCTCATCAATGAGAAGCCCAGCCGGCACAAGGTTATACATCCAGCTGTTGACCACGATGTCTCCTTTACGAAACCCCACAGCTTTGACCAGGTAGACATGCCTCCGCCAGAAAGTTTCACTTTGATGATGCGGGTCATAAATGGGACCGGGGGAAACATAAACCCTCTCCAACTCGTTTATGGGCACAGTCACCAATCCGCCAAGAGGAGGATTTGCTTTGTATAAATCCACCAACGCATCCTTCCTCAGTAAAGGCAAATTCTCCAAATCCTTAATGCCGGACACTTTTGATGGCACAATACCCGCCTTATCAAACCTCTCTTTGGTTGCTGGAGCTTTTTCATAAGCATAAGCAACCAGCCACTTTAACTGTTCATCAAGGTGTTTCTGCCTCTCCCCACGGGACATCTTCTCCATTGCCTCAAATGGAGGTAAAGGTTTTTTTGCTTTCACTGCTCTTCTTTCTCCTTCATTTATTCATTTAAGCTGTTAATCATGTTTGCTACGGCGCCAATTTGGGCACCTTCCTGAATATCAGCAGCCAAGACTAAGAGGAACCCATAAACTCGAGCAAACATGGATTATTTTGGGCTTAGTTCTCTTGATAGCCCTTCCAGTCTAGACTATGAAAATTTTCTAGGCCAGACGCAAAAGTACTGAACTGAGCTAGCGAGTTAGTACCTGAGAGGTTAGCGCTATGCAACCAATAAAGCTGCTGGATTGGCGCAAACTGTATTATAGCTAATATCCTCTCTTATCAACAATGCGTTTGGCATCATCAGGAATGGCACCCTTGGCAACAAACTCCATGTGGTCAAACCTTACCTTACATACATCCCTGAAACTCTTATCCAGAGCACCCTTCAACTTCTCCTTATCAATATCTCCATCGGCAAGTTCAGCCATAAGAATCATCTCATCCCTATGCTGAGGACGAGTGACCACCAGCTGATACCGTCGAACCTCAGGAAATTTAGAAATCGCTTCATCCGTCTGCTTGGGATGGACAAACATCCCCCTCACCCTGAC